>DEBW01000096.1:5259-13447 GCA_002348905.1 Ruminococcus flavefaciens
TCTTGCAGAGCTTCTTGAATCCGGAGAATATGTCCCGTTCAGCTTTGAAGAAGCAGTTGAAATGGCTGCTTCCGGACTTGTGATGTTCGAGGGAAGCGGTATACGTGTGATAAAGTGCGGACTTCATGCAAGCGAATTTGTCGAAAAGGACATGGTCGGCGGATTCTATCATCCGGCATTCCGTGAGCTGTGCGAAGGTATGATATACCGGTACAATATGGAGTTTCAGCTTAAACAGACTGACAGCAGGGATGTGATATTCGCAGTGAATGATACCTGCATAAGCAAGGCTGGCGGACACAAAAAAGCTAATATAGACTATTTCTCACAACAGGGCATAAACGTAAAAATAATCGGTGACAAAAGCATACCGAAGTATCAGTGCGAGCTGAGGAGGTGAATGAGTGTACCTTAAATCATTGGAGATACAGGGCTTCAAGTCCTTTCCGGATAAGATAAGCCTTACCTTTGACAAAGGTCTTACCGCAGTTGTAGGTCCTAACGGCAGCGGAAAAAGTAACATCGGTGATTCGGTGCGTTGGGTACTGGGCGAGCAGTCCACGAAAACGCTGCGAGGCAACAAAATGGAGGACGTTATTTTTTCCGGTACTGTTGCACGAAAGCCTATGGGATTTGCAGCGGTAACGCTCAATATCGACAACTCCGACAAAACTCTGTCGGATATGGACGATGAAGTTGCGGTAACACGTAAACTTTACCGCAGCGGTGAGAGCGAATACCTCATAAACGGCAAGTCGTGCCGACTGAAAGATATAAACGAGCTTTTCATGGATACAGGTCTCGGCAAGGACGGATACTCTATCATAGGACAGGGAAGGATCGCTGAGATAGTAAGCGCCAAGAGCGGTGAACGCCGTGATATATTTGAAGAAGCTGCCGGAATATCGAAATTCCGCTACAAAAAGCTTGAAGCCGAGAGAAAGCTGACATCAGCGCAGGAAAATCTCCTGAGACTGACGGATATACTCTCAGAGCTTGAAAGCAGAGTTGAACCTCTCAGGCAGCAGGCTCTCAAAGCTGAAAAATTCATAAAGCTTGCAGACGAGAAAAAGCGTCTGGAGATATCACTCTGGACTGAACGGCTCGAATCGTTGAAGGCTCAGCTTGAAAAGCTGGAGGAAAAGATACTCGTCAGCAAGGGCGAGTACGAGAATATCGAAAATGATATAAAAGATCAGGAACAGCGTCTTTCGGACGGTTTCAGGCGTATGCAGGAGTGTACGATAAAGTCTGACGAGCTGAGGAGAAAAATGCTCGAAGAGGAGCAGTCATCCTCACAGAAAAAGTCTGATATCGCAGTATACGAAAACGATATCCGGCACTGCAATGAAGCGATATCGGCAGCAAAAAAGAATATCGCTGAATACGACGAAAACAAAAAGGACTTGCAGTTCCGCCGTAAAGATGCCGAAAAGAAGATAGCTGAACTTGAAAAAAAGAAAGAAGCTCTTGAAGCTGAAATAGAGGACGTTACTTCAAAATTCAATCAGGCTGAGGAGAAAAACTCCGAGCTTGGCGATAACGTTGACAGCGCAAACAGCGAGATAAGTAAACTCTATCTCAGACAGAGCGAGCTGAAATTCTCGGCAGAAGCTGCAAGACAGACCATTTCCGACGAGGAGGAGCGTCTTGAAAAACTCCGCAGCAGCAGCAGCGACACTGAAAAAACGCTTGCTGAGTACGCCGGAAAGATAGCAGATACAGAATCGCTCATACAGAAAAACGAGGAGCATACCGCCGAACTCAATAATAAACTCAGCGGACTTGAACGCCTTTACAAGTCACGCAGAGAAGGTTTCGAGCAGGCTAAGACTGACTTTGAGAAAAAGATATTTGAACTCAAGGACAGACAGCAGCGCCGTAAGATCCTCAGCGAGCTTGAAAACAATATGGAAGGTTTTACCGGAAGTGTAAAGCAGGTGCTGAAAGCTTCAAAGCAGGGGAGAATAAGCGGTATACTTGGTACAGTAGCGCAGAATATCAGCGTTGAACCGCAGTATGCTCTTGCGATAGAAACTGCTCTCGGCGGAGCTATGCAGAATATCATTGTTGAAAATGAGGATATCGCCAAGCGCTGTATCCGTTTCCTGAAAGAGCAGAAAGCCGGCAGAGCTACTTTCCTTCCGCTGACTTCTGTAAAGGGAAGCGAGCTTCACGAAAACGGACTTGAACAGTGCGAGGGATTCGTCTCAGCCGCAAATAAGATAGTAAGCTATGACGAGAAAATCCGTGGTATAATCGCTTCTCTGCTCGGACGCATAGCCGTTGCGGAGGATATAGACACGGCAACTCTCATAGCGAAAAAGTACGGCTACAAATTCAGGATAGTCACTCTTGACGGTCAGGTGATAAATGCCGGAGGTTCATTCACCGGCGGTTCGGCTGTAAAGTCGGGCGGAGTCATCACACGTAAGCATGAGATAGAAAAGCTCGATGACGAGATACAGGAACTTCTTGCTGAACGTGACGAGCTGAGTGCAAAAACTGAGAAATACCGTGCTGAGTCCGAGAAACTGCGCTATGACAGAGAAGCTGTAAAGTCGCAGATAAGCGAGACGGAAGCAGAGGCAGTACAGCTTAAAGCTGAACTTTCAAGTCTGCACTCACTGAAAGAACAGCTCGGTTCACAGAGTGAGAATTCCGGAAAAATGCTCACTGAATCCGAGGCGAAAATAGCTTCTGCAAAGCAGGCGATAGCGGATTCTGAAAAAAATCTTGCCGAGACTGAAAAACTCATAAAAGAGGCAGAAGAAAAACTCGCTAAGGGACAGGACAGCCGTGAAAAACTCAGACTTGAACGTGCTGAGCTGTCAGAAAAACTCTCAGAGCTGAAAATACACGGCATTGAGATAACAAAGGACATACAGCTTCAGGAGGAGGAGATAAAGCGCATCAACTCCTCACTTGAAGAACTTAAATACGGTACACAGCGCTTTGAGGACGAGATAAACCGTCAGAAAAAGCTCATAGACATGAAGCAGGGTGATATACAGCGCCTGCATTCAGAGCTTGACGGAATGAAGAACAATACTCAGACGTACCTCGATGATATCTCACGGTATCAGAATATGCACAACGAGCAGAACAAGCTTGTAAACGAGATACAGAAAGGTATAAAGGAACTGAACACCTCAAAGGAAAAGTTGTCAGGAGAGGTCACACGCCTTGAGGAACGCCGTGAAGCGGTAAAGCGTGATTCAGACTTTATCGTGTCACAGCTTCGTGATGTATACCAGCTAAACCGCAGCGAAGCGTATGAACTTGCGGAAAAGCTGGAGGACGTTACGGCTGCACAGGCTGAACTTGCCTCTGTAAAAGAGAAGATACGCACACTTGGCAGCGTGAACGTATCAGCTATCGAGGAGTACAAGGAAGTATCCGAGCGTTATCAGTTCATGTCCGAGCAGATAGCCGACGTGCAGAAGTCCAAGACAGAGCTGGAAAAGATAATCACAGACCTTACGTCGGAGATGTGCAGGATATTCTCAGAGAGCTTTGAGATAATAAACTCAAACTTCAAGAGTATATTCGTGGAGCTCTTCGGCGGCGGAAAGGCTGAGCTGATACTCACCGATCCCGAGAACGTTCTGGAATCGGGCATAGAGATAAGCGTAGCGCCCCCCGGTAAGGTCATCAAGAACCTTATCTCACTTTCCGGTGGTGAGCAGGCTTTCGTTGCTATCGCTATCTACTTTGCTATTCTTAAGATCAGACCTGCACCGTTCTGTATCCTCGACGAGATCGACGCAGCACTTGATGAAGTAAACGTAAGAAAGTACGCTTTCTACCTTAAGAATTTCGTAAGCACGACGCAGTTCATCCTCGTAACTCACAGAAGAGGTACAATGGAACTTGCCAACGTCCTCTACGGCGTTACAATGCAGCAGAACGGCGTGTCCAAACTGCTCAAGATGAACCAGGTCGATATTCCTGATGAAAATGAATAGCCCGCCTGAGGCGGCCTATACTATCGAAAAACCGGACTGTCTTCCGACAGCCCGGTTTATTAATTGCTGCCGCAGGCAGCCACCGTTGAAAAGTATGTTTTCGATAGTCAAAAATATTTTATTGTTTTTCAATAATTTTGTATTGACAAATAATATTTCATGTGTTACACTATAGTCAAAGGGATGACCGGAGGCGCGCACTGGTTATTTTCGGAGTTGGATTCATATGCATTATCTGCAATGATGAACAGTTAAATCGGAGGTAACTAAAATGAATGAGAATATAGCTGCAGCACCCGAACAGGGGCTGAATAAAACAGAATACAGCATTTCAGATCACATACTTTCAGCTTTTTTAATGATAGCGGCATATTTCCTGATCAAGTTCACAGTCTTTGAAAAAACAGGATTCTTTACAACGGGAGTTTACGCCGGGATCATTACAGCTGCCGTTATCTATTTTTCGAAAAAAGGATTCGTTTTTTCTTTTTTAAATAATATTATTGTTTTTGTTCTTTACGCTTTCAGCCTTGTCTTTTCGCTCACGGACAACAGCTTTATCAAATTCCTTGATGTGATCTTTCTTATTTTCGCCGGATCATATCTTCTTTTCTCGGTGGGTGCCGGAAAAACTTCAATTGAAAAATATCTTCCTTTTGCACTAAAAAAATCAGTTATCAGCTACCCTTTTTCCAAATTCAGCGAACAGTTCAAAGTATCTGCCGGAGCTGTAAAGGGGTCAAAGACATGCAGCAGTTTAAAATTCGTTTTCCTTGGTCTTGTGGCAACAGTACCGGTCACTGCACTTGTAGCGTGTCTTCTTATGTCGGCAGATGAAGGTATGGAAAACATGTTCACAGGCATCACAGACTGGCTGTACGACCTGAATGCCGCTGAGATAATGATAAAACTTTTGCTGACACTGCCGTGTTCGCTTTATCTTTTTGGAATGTTCTGGTCAAATTCACACCGGGACGGTCTCAGTGTTCTTAATGATGAATACTGCAAATACAGGCTTTTAAACAAAAGAATTATAAATAATCTCATCTGCTACACTGCAGTAACTCCGGTATGTCTTCTTTACGTACTTTTCTTCATATCACAGACGAAGTACTTCCTCTCAGCATTTATGGGAAATCTTCCGGAAGGATTTACTTATGCTGACTATGCAAGACGGGGATTCTTTGAGCTTCTCTGGGTAGCAGTTATCAATCTGGTACTTATCTGTGCCATCAATGTATACTCGAAAAAGACTGCAGAAGAAAAGCCGCTTACACTTAAACTCTACAGTCTGATTTTAAGCAGCTTCACGCTTATCCTTATTGCTACTGCTTTAAGCAAGATGATCATGTATATAAACATGTACGGACTCACTACTCTGCGTGTGTACACAAGCTGGTTTATGATACTGCTTGCAATGGTATTTGTTCTTGTTATTATCAAGCAGTTCCGTTTTGATATGAAGATTGCAAAATATTTCTGTGTGATCACAACAGTAATGTTTGCACTTCTCTGCTTCTCACGTCCGGAATCACTTATCGCCCGCTACAACATTGAAATGTACCGTTCAGGATATCTGAACGAGCTTGATACGGATGCACTTCTTGAAATGTCAGATGACGGAATTCTAACAGCATTCAGTATGGGTGCCGTAAGCGAAAGTCAGGCCGCACACAGTTCAGATTCCGTGCTTAGATGTGATCCTTATCGCAGATACAATTATTCATCCATGATGCTTTCAAATAAAATCGACCTCAGAAACTTTACGTGATATTACTGATGCAGCTGATAAATCAGCGTTTTCCTTAAAAAACCGGACTGCCTTCTGACAGCCCGGATTTTTTGCTGCTGCCGCAGGCATCACACCTTTTCTTACACACTTGACCATCTGACGTGTTTATGATACAATTAAAGATGTATTTCAAATTTGCCAGGAGGTTTTATGGGACTTTTCAGTAAAATAAAAGCAGGACTTCTGAAAACGAGACAGGCAATGATGTCTAAGCTTTCGAAACTGCTTCATTCATTTACCAAAATAGATGAAGATCTGTTTGAACAGCTGGAGGAAACACTTATCATGAGCGACGTCGGCGTTGATACTTCGCTTGAGATATGTGACAGACTCAGAAAGATGATAAAGGAACAGGGGATAACTGATCCGAAGGAGATCATGCGTCTTATCCATGAAATAGTTTCGGACATGATGGGCGAGGACCAGGAGCTGGATCTTTCAACAACTCCTTCGGTCATCATGGTCATCGGTGTAAACGGCGCCGGCAAGACCACAACTATAGGCAAGCTCTGCCACAAGCTTAAGGGCGAGGGCAAAAAGGTGCTTGTTGCTGCTGCCGATACATTCAGAGCGGCTGCTATCGATCAGCTCCAGGTATGGACGGAAAGAGCAGGAGTTGATATAGTAAAGCACGCTGAGGGTTCTGACGCTGCTGCGGTCGTTTACGACGCTATCACAGCAGCCAAGGCAAGACACTGCGACGTTGTCATTGTGGATACTGCAGGACGACTCCACAACAAGAAAAACCTCATGGATGAGCTGGCAAAGATAAACAGGATCGTGGCAGGACAGGCGGAAGGATGTGCCCGTGAGATCCTTCTGGTGCTCGACGCAACTACAGGACAGAACGCTGTAAATCAGGCAAAGCTCTTCAGCGAAGTTGCAGATATTACAGGTATAGTTCTTACAAAACTTGACGGTACTGCAAAGGGCGGTATTGTTATCTCGATAAAGAATGAACTCGGTATCCCGGTCAAGCTCATTGGTCTCGGTGAAAAGATCGATGATCTTCAGGATTTCAACAGCAGGGATTTCGTAAATGCACTGTTCGGTGACGAAGTTCTCGACGGTGAAGTGAACATCGGTGACGATGAAGAAACATACGAAGAAACCGAAGAAGCAGAAGAGGATTCAGAAGCAGCCGGCGTATCAGAAGAAGCGCCAGCTGAAAGTGATACAGAACCGGAAACATCAGAAAATGCTGCGTCAGAATATGTTCCGCAGCCTTCAGCTGTATACGGTAATGCTGTTGAATCATCAGAAGAAAACTCATCATTTGATGATTCTGCAGATACAACAGAAACAGTTGCGTCTGCAGATGATGAAGAACAGGATGAAAAGCCGGTATCAGAAACACTTGCATCCTCTGTGCTCCATTTCAGACCATCAGCACCGGCTTCGGATACAAATGTGAATACAGGTGCAGCTGCAGAAGAACCGGCTGAATCAGTTTCTGCTTCATCTGCTGATGATACACAGTATTCGGCTGAAGTATCAGCATCAGAACAGGAAAGTGCAGAGAGCGTAACTTCTGAAATAACAGAAAATGCACCGGAAGAAACAGCGGTTTCAGATGAAAATGAAGTTCCTGAGATTTCAGAAGAACCTGTAGAATCAGAAGAACCGGAAGTAACTGAAGATTCAGAAGAGACTACAGAAACTGAAGAACCAGAAGTAACTGAAGAATCAGAAGAAACTGCAGAAGCCGAAGAAGAGACAGAGGAACCGGAAAAGAAGAAGGGATTCTTCAGCCGTCTTTTCGGTAAGAAGAAAAAGTAATAAGGAGTAACAGATGAAGGTAATACTTGCATCAAACAATAAACACAAGCTTGAAGAAATAAAGAAGATACTCACACCTCTCGGCTATGAAGTCGTTTCACAGGCTGAAGCCGGTGTGGATATCGACGTTGAGGAAACAGGCACTACTTTTGAGGAAAATGCCGCACTTAAGGCGCAGGCTGTTTATGATCTTACAAAGACCGCAGTTATTTCAGATGACAGCGGTCTTGAAGTAGACTATTTAAACGGTGCTCCGGGCGTTTACTCACACCGCTACGCAGGCGAGAACGCAACAGATGCTGACAGATGTGCAAAGCTTCTTTCAGAACTGAACGGCGTTGAAACAGCAAAGAGTACAGCAAGATTTGTCTGCGTACTCTGCTTTATTGACGACAAGGGCGAAAAGCTTGTTATCCGCGGTACAGTTGAAGGTATCATCGGCACAGAGCCGAAGGGTGAAAACGGATTCGGCTACGATCCTGTATTTATGTACGGCGACAGATCGTTCGCAGAACTTTCATCCGAAGAAAAGAACACAGTAAGCCACAGAGCAGACGCACTTAAAAAGTTTGCTGCGGCTATCGGAGCAAAGTAAAACACTGATCAGATCAGAAATAATGAAAGGCTGATATTATGCTTACAAGCAAAC
>DEBW01000188.1:0-9828 GCA_002348905.1 Ruminococcus flavefaciens
GAAGTATAGAAACCGCCGTCGTAGCCAAGGCTGGTAGCAGTCGGAACTTCGCCCGGCTTCCATATCTCGGTATGAGTCTCTCTTGCGAAGTCGTAGAGAGCCTTAGCGTACTTGAGGCTCTTTGCAGCGTACTCAGGATCAGTATCCTTGAAGTTNNACAGCAGCCCATGCAAGTTCGTCGTAGTCGTAGCTTGATGTATAGAAGCCGCCGTCGTAACCAAGGCTTTCTACTGACATGCCTTCGTCTTCCTTATGAGTCTTTACTGCAAAGTTGTAAAGAGCGATGGCTTTCTTAAGGCTTTCCTCAGCATATTCAGGTTCTGTGTCCTTGAAGTTGAGGTAGTTTACAGCCAGTGAAGCAGCAGCGCCGGCACACTGGTCAGAAGCAGGCATCTCAGTTGTAGCGAAGTAAGCAGGACGCTTAACGCCGCAGCAGGATGAAGCAACTACAGTATTATCTACCTGAAGCTCAGGAGCGCACCAGTAGTTATGGTCGTTATTACCTTCACCTACCTGATAGCAGTAAGCAACAACGTGATCCTTGTCATCGAGGTAAGTTGCCTTCATGAAGTAATCATTGATCCAGCGGAGTTCGTCCTCAACGTGCTTGTCAAGGCCCATAGCCTTATAGTCGTCACGGAACTCATAGTAACCCCAGCCTACAGTGGAAGCGGAATAGCTTCCTGGGAGACCGAACTTAACGTGGTCGCCGGCATCGTGCCAGCCGCCTGTAAGATCGAGAGTGCCGTTTCCGTCAGGATCGAGGAATTTCTTATTCTTTTCGATAAATTCTTCGGACATATTAACGCCTACATAAAGGTCCGGAGAATCTTTACCGTCGTCAATTTTTTCTTCGCCTTCAGCAGGCTTGCCCTTATCGCCAGGTCCGATGCTCTGACCGTCGCCGAGCTCTGCGTCGGTCTTGCCTTTATTGACCTTAGGCATAGGCTTCATTGGCTGGAGAGGTATCTCAGCATCCTTGACATGGCAGTTTCCACGCCATGAATAATAGCCGTCATCAGCTACTTCGTCGCCACATTTATTAGCGTCGTAGAAGCAGAGAGCGAGCTGGAGTGCCTCAGCAAAGTTGTCGTAGTTGTTCGGGTTTTCCTTGTCGACCACAGCAGCGTTCGCCGTAAAAGCGCTGCCGGTAAGAAGAGTAGCTGCAGCCGCCGCAACGGCAGTAGTCTTCTTGAAAAAGTCCGATTTTTTCATGTGATACTTCCTTTCAGAGAATTTATTTCAGCAGATTCAGCTCCTTGAGTCTGTCAAAAACGATATTGTAACCGTCATTGCCGTCCTTGAGGGAGCGATTAACTCTGCTAATAGTCGCAGTGCTTGCGCCAGTTTCAGTGACGATGCTGTTGTAAACTCTGTGCTCGTCGAGAAGTTTAGCAACGTGAAGTCTCTGTGCAAAAGCTTTAAGCTCGATGCTGGTGCAAAGGTCGTCGAAGAACTTATAGCAGTCGTCAACGGTTTCAAGAGTGAGGATAGCCTCAAAGAGCAGATCCATGCTTTCAGATTTGATTTTGTCGATCATATTTTATAACTCCAATCTGCCGTAGGGCAAAAATGCAGAAATACATTAATAATTTATGCGCTTGTTTTTATTTTAACACAATATAGTGCAAAAGTAAAGGGTACAAGCAAGTAAAAAGAATAAAATATTTCCTGTACATTATTCACCTTTAGTATATGATATCACAATATTAACATAAAGTAAAGAGGAAAATGTGAAAAATCCCAAATTTGGTTAATATCAACAACTTGACAAAAAATTTACTGTAAAAACTGACCACTTAACATTTTTTTGATTGAAAATTGATGTGTAGTATGTTATTATAGTATATACATTATATAAAAGGGAGTCTAACTGATGTTACATATTTACACTGGAAACGGAAAAGGTAAAACAACTGCGGCTGTAGGACTGGCAGTCCGGGCGGCAGGTGCAGGGATGAGAGTTTGTTTTGTGCAGTTTCTGAAAAATGGCACTTCCTCAGAAATAGCAATGCTTGAAAAGCTTGGCGTAACTATAATGTATACTGAAGGTTGTCAGAAGTTCACATTTCAGATGAACGAGGAAGAACTTGATGACCTTACCGAGGAACACAAAAGTCTCATCAGAGAAGCAGGCAGGCTTGTTATTTCTGATAAAATAGATATGCTTGTGCTTGACGAGTTCATAGCGGCTTATAATAAAGAACTTTTAGACCAGATCATTGCTGAGAGACTTATATCAGATGCGATGTCCCATAACTGTGAGATAGTCCTTACCGGACGCAATGCTCCTGAGAAGCTTTGCAGCCTTGCTGACTACATAACCGTAATGCAGCCTGAGAAGCATCCTTATAATAAAGGTATAGGAGCACGAAAGGGGATAGAGTACTGAGGATATGTTCGCATGATCTAAAATAAAAAGGGAGCATAAAGCTCCCTTTAAGTGACCAGACCGATAAGCCGGGTTCTGTCGTGTGCGGCAATTTATCTACGCTTACCGTCGCCGGCAAGCTCAAGCCGTCATTACTGCGTATCCGCCGAGCCGGCGTTAAGATACGAAGCACCAATAGACGTTGCATCGGGTAGGGTTTACATAGCAGTACAGTCTCCTGTACTCTGGTAAGCTCTTACCTCACCTTTCCACCCTTACCGCAAAAAGCGGCGGTATATCTCTGTTGCACTTGCCCTAAGGTCGCCCTCGGCTGCCGTTAGCAGCTACCCTGCTCTATGATGCCCGGACTTTCCTCATAAACTAAAACGTTTCCGCTGCCGCATAGTCTGCTCAAATAGTAGTTTAGCATTTTTATCATGATTTGTCAAGAGGGGAATGTAAAATAAAAACGCCCCGGCTATTGCCAAGGCGCTTGGTGAGACACGAGGGATTTGAACCCTCGACCCTACGCTTAAAAGGCGTATGCTCTACCGACTGAGCTAGTGTCTCACAACAAATATAATTATATCAGATAAAACAGATTTTGTCAAGGGTATTTGACATTTTTGATATAATGATTATATTTTAAACTACTATGTTCATAATTATATCAGATGTTACAAAGTTTAAAAAAGCTATTGACTTTTCAGCATTTACCTGCTATAATTATATCTGTTGTTAAAGCAATGTGCTTGTAGCTCAGCTGGATAGAGTGACTGGCTACGAACCAGTAGGTCGGGGGTTCGAATCCCTCCAGGCACGCCAAAAACCTCACGAGTAATCGTGAGGTTTTTATTTTTATCATGTAAAAAATAAAGTCCCGTTGTAGGTGAATGATATGAATAAGGAATGGTCTGAACTTAATAAATTAATGCAAACACAAATTAAAAAGAAAGAAACTTACCTTGACGGTATAGGTACTTTGCTTGAATTGCGTGAAAAACTGATGCAAACGATCATTTCTTTTAAGGATATTCTTCAAAGAGAGGATTATAATGCAATACCTTTTATAAACGCAGACGGCTATCACAGTAAAACGATAGCATATTCCATATGGCATATTTTCAGGATCGAGGATATTGTCGCACACACTCTGATAAACCGTGATGCACAGATATTTTTTTCAGGCAATTATAAAGAAAGGATAAACTCTCCGATCATTACGACAGGAAATGAACTTGTAAAGAACGAGATCGCTGATTTTTCAAAGCAATTGGATATAGATGAACTTTACGCATATATTTCTGAGGTTAGAAGAAGTACCGAAAATATCCTTCAACAAATGCCTTATGAAATGCTGAAACAAAAAATACCGGCAGAAAGCAGAGAGAGCCTGCAAAAAATGAATGTTGTCAGCAGTGATGAAAAAGCTGTGTGGCTTATTGATTATTGGTGCGGTAAAGATATCCGCAGTTTGATACAAATGCCGTTTTCAAGACATTGGATAATGCATATTGAAGCGAGTTTGCGTATTAAAAGCAAAATACGTCCATAGCTGTAAATTTTGGTTCAGCTTCGCAACATAAATAAACAAATGCCCCTTGAGTGCTTTTGAAAGCGATCAAGGGGCAAAGATTTTATATTGGCATCTGCTAAAAAAGTGAAACTATTCTATTATTTATTATCCTTTATGATTACCGGCAGGTCAGTGACTTTGATAAGACCGGAGTCGATTTTCTGGATAGTAAGAGCATCATTGCCGGTGATACCGTCGCCGGTGTTATAGCAGTCAGCATTTGCCTTAGCTTCATCTGTGAGAGCATACTTATCCTTATTGCCGAGGAACTGCATGATAGCGACAGCATCGGCTACTGATACGTTTCCGTCGAGATTTGCATCTCCGTAAACTATCTTTGAGCTTGTTTCAAGCGCCTTGAAAGTTCTGCCGTATCTGTTGGCGTATATTTCAGCATCAGAGCCAGCATTTCCTCTGATAACAGCAGTAAGCGGACAGGATTCTGCTGTGTATTCAGCTTCTTGGGAGAAAGAATTTGAGAATGTGCTTGCGTTGTCGTAAATATCGCATTTATCCGGGGCGATAGTTATTTCTTCGAGAGCTTCGCAGTCGTAGAAAGCTTTCTTACCTATAGTTTCAACAGATTTCGGGATGTATACCTTGTCTATCATTGAGCAGGTCTGAAAAGCAGTGTGACCGATGTATTTCAATGTTTCTGGGAATTTTACATCACATAGAGACGTACAGTTGAAGAAAGCATCGTGGTCTATGACTTCGAGGTTTGGAGAAAATTCAACGTTTTCAAGTTCTTCGCAGTTGGAGAATGCAGCTCCGCCGATTTTTATGACGGAATCAGGCATTGTGACCTTGGTTATAAGAGCGCCGATAAATGCGCCTCCGCAGATGACCTTAACGCCGTCAGGCACTACAGCTTCTCCTTCAACGTACTGAGCATCAACGAGGAAGTTTTTCACTACTACGTAAGGATTTAGTCTGCGCTCATTTTCTATCCATAACGTGTAATCGAAAGCTCCGTTTTCGATTTCCTCTATAGAGTCGGTGAATGTAATGTCGCTGAGTAAGCAGCATCCTGCAAAAGCTCCGATACCTATGCTTTTTACAGAATCAGAAAGTTCTGCTGCTTCAAGCTTTGTGCAGTAGCTGAAAGCAAAGTCGTCGATACGTTTTACGCTATCAGAAAATATTACAGATGTTATTTTTTCATTCTCAGAGAAAGCGTGACCGGCGATAGTGTGGATTTTTTCGGGTATAACCACCTTTCCGTCAGCATTACTGCCGCTGATGAGGATATTGTTTATGATAACGAACTGATTATCCTTTTCCTGTTCAGCAAGCCAAGGAGTGTCCATAAATGCGCTGTCGCCTATCTCTTTTACAGACGGAGGTATCTGGATAGTTTTCAGCTTCTTACAGCCTAAGAAAGCGTGACTGCCTATTTTCTGAACTGTGTCGCTGATAGTTATGGATTCGAGGTTGTAGCAGTCAATAAATTCCATTGCTCCGATAGATGTGATGCCGTTTCCGATAACGATATGCTTTATAGCTATCGTCCTGTTTGCCCACGGTATATCATACGAGTTTTTCACATCAGGCAGGTCGCCCTGACCGCTTATTACCATAAGACCGTCCTTGGTGATAGTGTAGGAGATATCTCCGGTTATCTGACCGCTGCCGATGCATTCTTCTTCCATAGCGACGAATTTTCTGTTATATTTTTTAGCATAAGCCTCAGCGGTCGAATTGGCGTAACCAGTGATAGTGCCTGAGTAATCTGACTTTTCGGGAGGGATAGAGTCTGTATTGGATATAGTTGAATCAAAATCAGCTATTTCACATTTCTTACCCATGAATGTTATATTTTCAAGTTTTGGACAATATTGAAAACTGTCACACTCCAAGCTTGTAACGCTTTCGGGTATCGTTATTTCAGTAAGCGATTCGCAGCCGAAAAATGCGCAGCCGCTAATAGTTTTAAGTTTTTTCGGAAGTTTTATTTCTGAAAGAGAAGTACAGTAGTAGAAAGCATACTGTTCAATTGAGGTCAATGATTCGGGAAGAATAACAGTTTCAAGCTTTGAGCAATCAAAAAATGAACCGTTGCCGATAGATTCTATGCCCTCAGACAGAGTGACCTTTTTAAGCTGTTTACAAGCTCTGAAAAGCTGCTCGTCAATTTTTTTGACTGTACCGTGGATAGTTATTTCTGTAAGTTCGTCCATACATGAGAAAGCACGAGTTTCAATGCTTGTTACAGATTCAGGGATATCAAGAGTTTTTAAAGTGCTGTTTTCAAAGGCTCTGTATCCTATAGATTTTACTGAATTTGGTATAGTGACAGAATCAGCCTTAGAGTTAAAAAAAGCGGAAGGATTTATTCTTGTTACCTTATTTGGTATGACAACATTGCCTGTTGCAGCAGCTGCATCAATGAGGATACCGTTGATTATCAGCAGCGGATTCTTTTCACGCTGCTTTTCGAGCCACGGAGTATTCTGGAATGCAAAACCTCCGAATTCAGTAACAGACTGAGGTATTATTATATATTCAAGACTTATACAGTCTCTGAATGCACAGTCGCCGATAGTTTTTACAGATGAAGGTATTTCTATTTTCCGTATTCCTTCAAGACTTTCAAAAGCATATTCTTCGATATTTTCGATAGTGTCGCCGAGAGAGACTTCTGTAACGTCTTTGAAGTCACTAAAAGCAAAGCTGCATATACTTATTATACCAGAGCTTACAACAATTTTCTTTATTGTGCGGTTTTCTATGGATTCTTTGCTGCTGTCCCACATTGAAAGATCCATATCGCCTGTACCGCTTATTGTGAGAGTACCGTCCTTGTCGAGGGTATATACTGCGTTTTCTCCGCATTTACCGGTCAGCTCAGATGTATCGGCAGCAATTGCAGTAATTCCTGTTATAAGAGGTCTTGCAGGTATTTCTGTAATGCCGGAAGTTCCGAGCAGTGCAGAAGTGCTGAGAGTGATAGCTATTAATTTTTTAAAGTCCATTGTTATTCCTCCTTGCTGAGTACAGTGTGTGACTGAAATTATATACTAATTATAACATATTTTATTGAAAATGCAACATAAATTTATTGTAAAAATAAAATACCTTCATTGTGAAGGTATTTTTCGTAATGTTATGCAAGCGCTATCAGTGACCACGCAAGGTAGAAAGCGCCTGATAAAGCGTGGCATAACATCGGAGTGATAAGATGACCTGTCTTGCGGTAAAAGAATATCCATATCAGTCCGATTATGAAAGAAACTCCGAGATTGTGCCAGTCGAGGACTGCGAAAAGGACGTTGAAAAGGAGAAGTGCAGTCATTTCTCCGAATACAGGAGCGCAGAAACGCTTTGCAAGACCTCTGAAATATATCTCCTTGCAGATACCGCTGACAAATATCAAAGCGATTATATCCATTATAACGACACCGGTATTGAGTTCACGCCCGTGTCTTGCAAGGTCGGTCGTGCCGATACCTGGGATATATTCTATCAGCCAGCCGAATCCGTCGCCTATAGCTTCTGAGACGATGAATCCGAGGATACCGTAAAGAATATCCTTTCCGAGTGTCTTTTTGTCGTATATCTCGTCTTTGAGACTAATGCCGTTTTCTTTGTAAAGCAGTAAAGCTGACGGCAGAAGTCCGAGATTAGCTATTATCAGGAGCAGGAGATAGATATGGTGCTTGTTCGTTACATAAGAGGCAACGTCACCGATAGTCATGCCCTGCTGATACTGAGTGAATGCGAATATGAGTTCAAAAAAAGCTACCACGAATGTAAGTACAGTCACGATAAGTACGGCTCTTTTTGCGTTGCTGAATTTCTTTTCTTCCATTGATGTTTCTCCGTTGGTTTTATGAATTATAGTGAAATTATATGTGAAAAATATTAGAACCTGTCCACATAGGGTGAATGTACAGATTTTCGAGCATAATTTTGTCGCAGGACAAGGCGAAAATCTGAAGGAATGCTGTCGCATTTCAAGGATTTTCAACGCAGTCATCGACAAAATTTGCCGAAAAGATGTGCATGAATCCCTATGTGGACAGGTTCTTATTATCTCAAAAATAAAGACCTCCGCTGCGAAGGCCTTTAAGAGATCAACCGAACATTTTAGCGAATACTCCAGGGAAGCCGTAGCAGAGTACACACATGATAGTGGATGCAAGGCAGAGTCCGAGGAATATGGCAGGAACGCTCTTTTTAAGCGGTATACGGCGGAGAACAGCGATAAGCGAGCCTGTCCATGCGCCAGTACCCGGAAGCGGTATGCCTACAAAGAAAAGGAGGAAGATGAACTCGCCCTTTTCCATAGTCTCGCTCTTGTTGAGAGCTTTCTTTTCAAGGAAGTTAACGAATTTACATAAAACTGGTATCTCATGCTTTTTGATAAAATCGAAGATCTTGTCGATAAACAGGAGTATAAACGGTATAGGTATGATATTTCCTATCATGCATACCCATATAGCCTTCCAAAGCTCCATGTCGAGAAGTCTTGCGGCAATGATACCGCCTCGCAGTTCAACGATAGGGAATATAGAAACGAAAAATGGTATCAGCCATTGTGGTATGCCGTGTTCGGAGAGCCATGTTGTCATAGTCTCAGTAAGTTCTCTCATAGTGTTATTCCTTTCATACAAACATCTTTTCTATTATCTCACATTTCACAGAAATAGTCAAGAGGTTTGGAGGAATTTATCACGCATTTTTCTGAGCGATACTATGAACGAACTCTGCGAGTTTTTCGGTCTGCATCATAGGTGCATTGTGACCGCCGCTTACCCATACCATTTCCTTGTTGGGAGCATCTATCTCGTTGAAGTAAGCCTCAGCTTCTTCCGCCATAGTGACAGTGCCGTGGTCGTCCTTGCCTTCGATGAGGTAGAACGGTACTTTATATTCAGTACGTCCGCTGAGTTCAAGAGGCTTGATAAGCGGTGCAGGCTCAGGGAGAAGGGTAGTGTTTATGTAAGTGTTATAGTCAGCCGAGCCGTATATCATGCGTATGCACTGCGGGAGAGAGCAGTACGGATTGAAAAGTACAGTTGTTAAGAAGTTTATGTCGGATTCAGTGAAGTAATCGTCGATATGGCTGTATTTCATAACAAGCGGATTTGTATTGCTTATTTCTTCCTTAGTCCATACAGACGGCTCGATACTTTCAGCTATTGAGTGCATCTCGGCATCATCAGCGGATTTTTCGAGCATATAGTCCTTGAAGAGCTTCTGACTTTCCTCAATGTCCACAACGAGACTGACGGCTATCATGGCATCGTATTTTTCGGGATATTCAAGTACAAGGTTTGAGCCAAGCACAGAACCCCATGACATACCCATAATTGTTATCTTGTCCTTGTCGAAGCGCTCACGGAGATAGTCAGTCATAGCTATGCCGTCCTGCATCATTATCTCAGAGGTGAGAGCGGAAGTCTCATTATAGTCGGGATAGTTATGACCGCATCCACGCTGATCCCAATTGACAACAGTGTAATCATCGCTGAGTTTGCGGAGACAAGTCCAGTCAACAGCACTTGTGGCGCTGCAAGGTCCGCCGTGGAGATAAAGAAGTACAGGGTTATTGATATCCTTGCCGTAGATGTTTATCCATTGTTTAGTGCCGTTTATTTCAACGAAGGCAGTCTCGTTAATGCCGCCCTTTGGAGTTTTATTGTTTATTTTTATTATTATGAAACGGGTAGCTATACATATAACGATCACAGATACGATAAAAATAGCAGTCCATTTCAGGAATTTCAGAAACTTTTTCATAGTATGCTCCTTAGAAATATTATGTAAAAATTATATCATATATTCTTTGTGTTGTCAAATAAAAAGACGTTCCCTTGGATATGGGAACGTCTCAGATTGTCGAAAAAGTTATGAATTCACGTTGATTTGCTCGCAA
>DEBW01000188.1:10008-10580 GCA_002348905.1 Ruminococcus flavefaciens
GCACCCCAGCAATTCTGTGTTTTTCGACAAGCTTAGACGTTCCCGTGGATATGGGAACGTCTTGCCTTTTATAAAGCCTCGACCGGCTTTCTGTTGAGTATCTCCATAAATTCGTCGCCGGTGATAGTCTCTTTTTCGAGGAGAAAACGTGCGAGTTCGTGGAGCTTGTCGATATTCTCTGTGAGTATATTCACAGCCTTTTCATGAGAATTTTTGATGATAGCGTTAACTTCGTCATCAATTCTTGAAGCAGTCTCAGCTGAGCAGGCGAGAGCCGGATCTCCGCCGAGGTAGCGGTTGGTAACAGTTTCGAGAGCCATCATGTCAAAGCCTTCGCTCATGCCGTAGCGTGTCACCATAGCTCTTGCGAGTTTTGTAGCCTGTTCTATATCGTTTGAAGCGCCGCTTGTACAGCTGTGGAATACGACTTCCTCAGCGGAGCGTCCGCCAGTGAGAGTGGCTATACGTGCGAGAGCCTCCTCCTTTGTCATGAGGAACTTTTCACCCTCATCCACCTGCATAGTGTAGCCGAGAGCACCGCTTGTACGTGGGATTATGGTTATCTTATGTAC
>DEBW01000188.1:10729-11073 GCA_002348905.1 Ruminococcus flavefaciens
CCTGCTATTACCACTTCAACGCTCTCTTCAAGGTCGGACTGGTTAACGAGGTTTCGTCCGTTTCTTACAGCTCTGAGAGCAGCCTCGTTGATGATATTGGCAAGCTCAGCACCGGAAGCACCGGCGGTAGCTCTTGCGATAGCGTTGTAGTCGATGTTTTCTTCTGTCTTGATCTTTTTAGCGTGTACTTTGAGGATAGACTCTCTGCCGCCGAGGTCAGGGAGTTCGGCTGGTATGCGTCTGTCAAAGCGTCCCGGACGCAGCAGGGCAGGATCGAGGGATTCAGGGCGGTTGGTAGCGGCGAGTATTACAACGCCTTTCTTGCCGTCGAAGCCGTCCATTTC
>DEBW01000188.1:11121-20201 GCA_002348905.1 Ruminococcus flavefaciens
GCCGTCGAAGCCGTCCATTTCGGTGAGAAGCTGGTTGAGAGTCTGCTCACGCTCGTCATTGCCGCTGAAGTTGCCGTCACGCTTTTTTCCTATGGTGTCAATCTCGTCGATGAAAACGATACACGGAGCTTTCTCATTAGCCTGCTTGAAGAGGTCACGTACCTTAGCAGCACCCATACCAACGAACATCTCAACGAACTCTGAGCCTGATATGGAGAAGAAAGGCGCATTAGCCTCACCGGCGACAGCCTGAGCAAGCAGAGTTTTACCTGTACCAGGAGGCCCTACAAGGAGAGCACCCTTCGGGAGGTCAGCGCCGATATCTGCGTACTTCTGAGGATTGTGGAGAAAGTCAACAATTTCTTCAAGAGCTTCCTTTGCTTCGTCCTGACCGGCAACATCAGCGAATGTCTTGCCGGTCTGAGCCTTGACGTATATTTTAGCGTTGCTCTTTCCGAAAGACATGGCATTTCCGCCCATACGCTTTGTCATACCCTTGATGAGGAAATTCCAGAGTATAGCGAAGAATAACAGCGGGAGCACCCAGCTTACAAGGAAATTGAGGAAGATATTGCTCTCCTCGAAGCTTTCGGTGAATATGATATTTCCTTTTTCGTGCAGACGTTCGACGAGGTTCGGATCGTCCATTTTGCCGGTAGAGTATATCTGTTTTTTGCCGTTTTCGTCCTGTACCTCAAAGCGGATCTCGTTCTTATCAATTTTCACCTGAGTTACATTGCCCTTATCCACCTGCTGCATAAAGTAACTGTAGTTGGTGTCTTTTATACGAGCACCACTAAGCTTGGGCATTATGAAAGCGTTCAGCAGAAGCAGACCAACGATACATATGATAATGAAACCGATGATCTGTTTTATATAATTCTTCTCATCTTTCATTGAAACAACTCCTTTTCAAATCGACTGATTTAGTATCAGTCTGACAAAATTATAACATATCTTCCGTAAAAATACAACCGTAAAAATGTGTTAATTATGAAATTCTTGTGAAAAATGAAAAGACTCCCGATATAGGGAGTCTTAAACTGTATGAGCAAATCAACAACCTGAAATTATGTTATTAATAGAAATAGTTGTTGTATCCGTCGCCGTAGAAGCCGTAATAACCATGATTAAATGCACTTGGATCGTTAAGATAAAGGTTAACGGCATTTTTCACGCTTTCTGTAACGTGGCATGAATAAGTACCGAGGTACACATAAGTTTCTGAACCGCTGAACTGCCATGGCTGTGTAAGAACGCCAAGGATAGTGTTCGGATAGAACGGACTGTTTACACGGTTCATGATGACCTCGACTACCTTAGCCTTATCGTACTCGCTTATCCAGTAGCATCCAGCCTCATGAGCAACAGCGTTGCAGAGGATGATGTAATCTGAATCGGAAAGTACAATAGCAGGACCTGCTGGTACGTCCTCAGAAACTTCCTCAGCAGGAGCTTCTGTCTCAGGTTCAACATATGTAGGTTCAGTATATTCTTCTGTAGGAGCTTCTGTTACAGGCTCGATATATATTTCTGTAGGAGCTTCTGTTTCAGGCTCGATGTAAGTTGTAGGAGCTTCTGTATATGCTTCTGTAGGAGCTTCTGTAGCAGCCTCAGTTGGCTGAACATAAGCGGCAGCAGCGGTAGCTGCGTTTACTGAAGCGGAAAAAGAAATTATCTCTTTTGGTGCAGTTGTTTCAGCGACAGTTGTAGTTGTTTCTGTAACTGCCTGAGTAACTGCTGTTGTTGTCGTTGTAATTCTTCTGCTTGTTGTGGTAACGGCTGTTGTACTGATAGAAGTTACTGCAGCAATGTTTGCCAATTCCTCGGTTTTTACCTCATAGATATTTTCAACATCATTCTTCGGAGCTACTGAACTAACGACAGGAGCTGTAGCATAGATACCAAACATACCGCCGAATAAGCAAGTAGATACGCCTCCGATAATAAGCGCTGCAAATTTAGCTTTTCTCATCAACTCATCCTTTCCTCGAAAAGCATTCGTTATTTGTCCGCAGACATTTGACCGTCAAACGAACTGTGATTATGTTACCATATTTGGCTGGAAATAGCAACAGTTTTGAAAGCTTTTCCATTTTACAACCAAAAACGCCTGTCAGCTTTTGGTGATTTAGGTGAAAATGCTCTATATTATATGAATTGATTATTAACGCAATATTAAATTACAATGTACAAATCAAAAGATAAAGCAGTAAAATATTACAAAAGCGTAACACTGACCGGAAATTGCTTATATACGTTTTGTATAAAAACGCTTTGATATGAATCTATCATACAAAAACACACAATATGATTTGTATATAATGCTGTAAAAAACTGACTTTAGATGTACGAGTGGTAATATTGCAATTTCAGTGCATATGTTATCATAATGTTACCATTAAAAGTCAGAAAAGGAGAATCCTAAAGAAATTTGTTGTCATTTTTCATAAAAGAATTTTTGGGCTTAAAATAGCCTTTTTTACTAATTAACATTTAGGGTTGACCTATAACTATAGAAATGCACAAAAATCGGAATAAGATTTTCGCTGATTTTTGTTGTTTTTGATACTGATGTTGAAATATAAAATATATATAATGATATATTGATGTAATATATAGATTGTAACTGTTTTTTAACATGGCATGATCGTGCTATATTATATAGTTAGTTTCGGACATAAAAAAACTGCCGGATATGACCGGCAGTAATATAATTATATATATTATCCAAAATGAGTAATAAGTTTAGCATCATACTGCTGTATTGCAAGAGCATCATTAGGAGTGATGCCATCACCTGTGTTATAGCAGTCAGCGTTTATCTTCTGCTGAGGAGTAAGAGGATACTTATCGGCATTTCCGAGGTACTGGAGTATAGCAACAGCATCGGCTACAGTTATATTACTGTCACTGTTTGCGTCGCCTAATATAAATTCTTCATTATCTTCATCTGCAAATCTATCATATACCGTATAATGGCAGTAGCAAGCGGTATCCGGGAAAAACGCCAGACAGGTATACTGTCCGTAAGGAGAGCATTTTTCGTTCTTGACCATTGCTTTGAGGTCGTTGTAATGTGCTTCGGAAGCGCCTTCATATTTGTAGCCCATATAGAATGAATTATCGTTATTGTTGTTAGGCTGTTTATCTATTTCGGTGAGTGCAACGCCTGCATTCGGGTACATTTCGATTATTTCCTCCTGAGGGCGTGTGCCGTCGAACTTGAATCCGTAAAGGCTGAAATAATTGGCGTAATCGGGGATTATACGCAGGTCTGTTGTTATGCTGAGTACACGGCTGTCAGCCTTGAGAAGTTCAAAAGCATCATTGACTGCTTCATAGTTTGTTGAAGTAATGATGTATTCATTGCCTTTTTTAGTCATATTTCTGAATACATAGCCGGAAGTGCCTGCTTTTTCTGCGAGAGAATCAATGTCGAGGGAATAATCGTCAGCAACTTTTATACGTGCCCGCATTATTTGCATTTCCATTATGTTGGTTTTACCGAGTTTGTTATATGAAGTTAACGTAGATTTGTTGCTTATACTGCTGAAAAGCGGCTCTATATCGCTAAGGAAAAAGCTTTCTCCGAATAAAGCGTTTCTTGCGTTATCTAATGTTAACTTGTCGTAGTCCTTGTTTTTGGAGTTGTAGCCGCCGTCATAGAGAATGTCAGTGCAGTAATGCACATCTCTGGTAAGGCAGGCAAGTTCAGTAACAGCACATTCTAAATCGCATATTTCGCATCCGGCAAGGCTTCTAAGATAAAAGAAGTCTGTTTTTAGTCCGTTTTTTTCAGCCTGAAATCCGTTTTCATTTTCTGTGGAAGATTTTTTGATTGGATCATACAGCATTGAGAAAGAATATTTTTTGCTGATAAAGCTATATTCAGCTTTATAATTGAGCTCTCCGCCGTATTCGAGGTCAAGCTGGCTATAATGCTTATTTATATATTCCGGAGTAACATCGTCAGTGAAGTAGAATCTGTAGTCGCCTACATGATTGGCAGTATCTTCGTAAACAGTGTAGTGGTTCTCTATCCATGTGACTTCCGGAGTATCTTCGAGTTTGTCAACGATATCTGCGAAATCATCAGCAGATATACCGTCCTTTATGATATATTCAGTGTCACTTTGTTTGGTCAGCGTAACTTTTACGTCTGAGTTTTTCATGAAGCTGTCAGGGTCAAAATTCTCGCTTGTCTTTACAAGTGTGTCAGTTATGCGTCCGTGAACAAGGTGCATATCGCCTTCGTAGTCAAGCACAAGTATGTACCTGTTGTTTCCGCCGGGGTAAAATACGTTGGAAGTGTCGGTGAGGACTGTGTAATTTCCCTGCGTTATGCTGGTGAAATACGATTCAAGGTACAGCGGTTCATCCGGTACGTCCGCAGTTTCCTCTGCAAAAGCCGTAAACGGCATTATTCCAGCCGTAACAACACCGGCTATAAGTGCAGATGTAAGTTTAAAAAATGTATTTTTCATAATGATACCTCCTTAAAAATGGAAAGGATGATGTTTTTGCCTTCTACCTATTAGTCGGAAAAATTATGGAAATGTCGCAGCAGTTGCAGAAAAAATTTTTTTGGATTATAATAATTATAACTGCGACATTTTGAGAGTTTTTACGACTAATATTATGAAAACCCAAAACATCCGGAAGGAGTAATTTATGCGTAACGGTGAAAGTAGCTACCGCCGTTTCGTTTCGGGTGACAAAGAAGGTCTCGTGGAGATAATCCGTGACTATAAAGACGGTCTTATCCTCTATATATGCAGTATAACCGGTGACTGCTTTAATGCTGAGGAGATCGCTGAGGACACTTTTATAAAGCTTTACACCGATAAGCCTGCCTTCAAAGGAAACAGTACATTTAAAACGTGGCTGTATTCCATAGGCAGACATACCGCTGTTGACTATATGCGCCGGCATAAGCACAGGAATGACATTCCGCTGGATAGTGTCTGTGAAGCCGCATCAGCAGAGGATATCGAGAAAAGCCTTATAAAAGAAGAGGAGCGTATAATGCTCCACCGTGCCATGCAACGGCTCAATCCCGAATACCGGCAGGTACTCTGTCTGAAATATTTCGGAGACTTCGACCATACCGAAACGGCTGCGATAATGAAAAAATCAGTCCGGCAGGTGACAGACCTGCTGTACAGAGCTAAAAATGCTCTTAAAAAAGAACTGGAAAAGGAGGGATTCAGGTATGAAGGACTATAAGGAAATGGCTGATAGCGTATTTGAAAAGGGCGATAAAATACTTGCCGAGCGTCAGAAACGCCGTATGCTCATAAGAAATATAAGCTTTTCGTCTGCCGGAGTATGTGCAGTTCTTTTTGTTGCGTTTACTGTATGGCATGATCCTGACTTGAAAAAAGCTCCTGAACCTGACTCGCAGCCGGATACTATTATAATAGAGGAAACTAACAGTACTTCAACAAAGACTGCTGCGGTTGAGTTTTCAACAGAACACAGCTTGGAAGTTGAAAAAACAACTACAGCTTCATATACTATTATAAATAGTATAACTTCAAGTACAAATACAACTTCAAGTACTATATATAATAGTATACCTGTCAGCACAGCATCATCATATACTATATATAATAGTATACCAACAACCACAGTGTCAACAGAATTGCACCATGACGTTACCGAAAGTACAAACAAAAATGTCAGAACCACAGTTTCCTCTACATCAGAAACTACACCGGTGATAACACGTACAGAGACAAAAGCTGCTGAAACTACCACAAGACTTGAAACGGCAACTATACCTCAAACTCCCCCTACAACAGAGTGTGATACAGAAAGTCCTGTTACAACAAAAATGAATCCGGAAACAACTTCCGCTAAGTGTGTGACAACTAAAGGAATAGCAGAAACTACAGCATCCAAGCAGGATATACCAGAAATTATTCCCGAAAATCCTAATAAGATCGCCAAAAGAATAGTACGCTTACTGCAATCGGGCAATGAAACTGTTAACGTTAAGATATACTTAACGGACATCGACATGACACCGATAAATGAGGAGGCTGAACGCCTTGCAGATGAGTACGTTTTATCTATTTCTGACAAGGGATATACCAAGAAAAAAATCGAACACTACAGGGACGTTTTTTACAATAATAAGCTGAAAGAGCTTGCAGCCGAAGCCTATCATGAGAGGGCTGTAGAAGCTGCTGAAATACTTGGAGTCGAAGAATATACTATCGACCAGCCTGATACAAAATATATAAGCAAGCCTGTTTTATACTGCGATATCAGCGATATCTCACAGCTTGAAAAAGCCGAAAAATGCGAGCTTATATCCAAAGTGTGGTCAGCTTGAAAATAAAAATGCTGCTGGAATATCCGGCAGCATTTTCGTTAAAATCTGTTGTTTTGGTTTTCAATTGTCTGTTTTTTGATTTGCAGACGTACATCATTGCCCTTGAATTCAAGACAGGTATACATTGATGAAAGCCTTGATGTAACACGCTCGTCGTAGCGCTTTGAAAGCTGTGGAAAACTCATATTCGTACTTATAATAGTAGGCTTGTTACGATTCAGGCGAGTATTTATTATATTATAAATAGTAGAACTGTAAAATTTTGTTTCGTATTCAGTACCGAGGTCATCAAGTATAAGCAGGTCGGTATCCATAACAAGGTCGAGCATATCAGACAAATGGTCGTAGCTGAAATGTTCGCTTTCTATTTTTCTGAGAATATTTATGATTGAATCATAAAGTACACTGTAACCCTTTTTCAGTACCTCATTTGCAATAGCGAGTGACAAGTGAGTTTTGCCAAGACCTGTATTTCCATACATGAGTATACTGTCAGAATTTTTATCAAATGTAGCGGCGTACTGCTTTGTATAATTAAGTATCTTTTCCATCATGAAGTAGTCATTACCACTGTAGTAGCTGAGCTGGAAAGTGTCAAATGATGAAAGAGTGAGCTGAGCGTTTTCGTTAAGCTCGTCAGCCATAAGCTTTCCGCAGAGCTGTTTCATGCAGCTGCACATTTTTGTGCCGTCACTTCCGGTATCACAGCATTTCGGACAGGTAAAATGTACATCAAGATAGTCGGCAGGGTAACCATGAGCTATGAGAATATGCTTACTCATATCCTGTGCGCCGAGATTTGATGCTTTGATGCTTTCTATCTGCTTTGAAATATCCTTGCCCTTAGCTTCAATGACCATGCGTATGAGGTCTTTTCCGGTAGCGTAAAGGGCATCGTTTATTTCTTTTATCTCAGGTATTTTATTATTTATCTCCTGTATCCGCTGTTCATTCTGACTTAAAGCAGTAGTTCGCCTTTGCGTCATAATGACTTTGGCTTTTTCGTATATCTCATTATCCATCGTATATTACTTCTTTCAGATATTATTATAAACAAAGCTGTATTTGTCTGCATCAAAGCTTTCAGAGCCGGATTTTCCTGAATTTTCAGGGGTGCTCTGCTTTTTGTTCTTTTTGTACTCGTCCTCAGAACGCTTTACATCATCTTCAGTCTTGTAACCGTTTGCAGCCCATGCAACGAGTATGCTGTTTATGTACTCAAATGAAAGACGTTCTATCTGCTCGATAGTTTTTTCATAGGCTAAGTGTATAAGTTCATGAGGATAGTTGGCAGAGCGCCACTGTTCGGCAATTTCGAGCTGTTTGGTGGTAGGTCTGCGTTTCATCTCGAACATTTTCATTATAAGATTTGTAAAGTCGTTTGAGCTGCTGAGACGTTCAGTTTCCTCCTGAGCGGCTTCAAGGGTGTTTATCTCCTTTTCTGCCCATGTTATAGCGATTTTTTCCATGTAAGCAACGCTGTACTTGTCGTTCTGCTTGCAGTACATCAGCAGGGTGAGTATTACCTCGGCTTTCAGACCAAGATAATTCGTCATCCATATCAGAGAGTTCTGCATGGTATGGTTAACGCTTCCGAAAGTAGCTTCGGCAGCCTTGAAAAGCTCTGCGATATGCGGAGACTCGCTGAGTATAACACTTATCTCAGACGGTTTCAGTTCTTCACGCTTGCGGATCGGAGGCTGAGGTTCAGGCTTAGCCGGCTGAGGAGGAACAACAGCTGCCGGAGCAGTTGCAGTTACGGCTGGCTCAGGCTTGACAACAGGCGCTTCCGGCACTGTCATTATACTTTTCGGAGCTGATATTGCAGGAACTTCGGGCGAGAGTACGTTTACCTGCTGCCAGAATAATACAGCGTCCTCAGCCTGCTGGACTGAAACGCCGGTATTTACAGATATTTCCTCGGCTGAAACATTTCTGCCGGAATTTCTCAGCAGATACAGCAGGACTTTTATCTGTTCGCCTGTAGCGAGTTTAAGAAGATTATCGGCAACGATACACGGTACTCCGAACATATTTCCCCATACACCGCAGTTTGCTTTAAAGTCCAAAATAAACGCCTCCCTGAAAAAGATGAAAAATGTCGTTGTTGAGCAGATATAATTATAACACATAAGCAAGGTTTTGTCACTATGGCATTTTTCACGATAACTAAAGAAAAAATCTATGAAAAATTTCAGAACTTGTCTTCAAGTATCTTCTTTGCTGTTGAGTATTTTTCACGCCAGCGTGCAAGCTTCTCAGGCGATATCCTGCCCATATCGGTTATGCGGCTCTCGTCTGAATTGTGAGCGATGTCAGCGAGTTTTACTGCCTTTGCGAGAGGAGAGCTTTTTATGGCACGTACATAGTCGAAATAGTCAACAGAAGGGGAGTGTGTAAGAAGCTTTAATGCTTCTGTGACTTCTTTCGGAAATTCTCTTTCAAGCTCCTCGATAGTAACGCTTGTATCTTCAACAACATCATGGAGGAGAGCTATGCACACGGTATATTCGTCGGTCATCTGCTCAGCAACGTGATAAGGGTGGAAGATGTAAGGTACACCGTTGAGGTCGAATTGTCCCTCATGAGCGGCGTAGGCTATTCGCATTGCCTTGTTTGTGAGTTCTGTGTATATCATGTTTTTCCCTCCGTGTAAGAAAATAGGGGACATTGTCCCCTTTGACCTGCTGAAAAAAATATTATTTGTAATGAAATTAGCGGACGACCAATGGTCGTC
>DEBW01000051.1:0-738 GCA_002348905.1 Ruminococcus flavefaciens
CCCTTGATCTGGATCTGGTTCTTTTCCTTTTTATAGGCATTTAAAAGTGCCTTGTTAAAGTCTTCTGCACTTATTTCAATTATTAATTCAGTAGTATTTACTGCAACGTTATTTGATGATTTTAAACTCATTTATATCGTCCTCCATATTTTAATAAACAACATCTAATCCATTATATCACATACGAAATATTATTGCTATAGACCATTATCGTGTTCTACGTTTTCAACAAACTCTACATAACACGATATGGTGCAAATTTGAGATAATCACTGGAAATCATTATATATTCCACTCCGTCATGCATACCTGTGATGGCGTTTTTCTGACTGTAACCGTGTATATGACCGTAAAAGCACTTCTTTATTCCGTACCTGTAAAGAACATCAAGAATGTCGTAGTTGCTGTTCAATCCGTACACGGGAGGATAGTGCAGAAACACCACGGGTTCAAGTCCTGCGTCCAGAGCAGCTTTTATCGAAACTTCAAGCCGCTGTACTTCACGGAACTGGACTTTTTCGTCTTCGGTCCCGTCACCGATGCTCACCCATCCGCGGGTGCCGCAGATACCGTATTTTCCGTAGAAATAACAGTTGTTGAACAGAAAGGATATCGTATCGAAATGATTCTCTTCTACAAACCTCTCCATTTTGGCCATGGTAGACCACCAGTAATCATGGTTGCCCTTCAGAATTATCTTTTTTCCCGGAAGACTGTTGATAAACTCAAAGTCATTAA
>DEBW01000051.1:819-7205 GCA_002348905.1 Ruminococcus flavefaciens
GACAGTGCTTCTCCAGTTCTGTTCAAGCTTTTCAACATAACCGTCCCAGCCGTTGAAAATATCCATAGGCTTGAACTGGTCACCGAGTGACAGGTGAAGGTCTCCGATCGCAAACAGTGCCAATGACGAATACCTCCGCTTTTGATCTTACTTTATGCCGAGAGTCTTCATTACGAAGTCTGACATTTCAGCGCTGTCGATAGAGCCTGTGAATCTTACCGGCTTGTTCTTAAGATCAGCAAGAGCATCAGGAATGTCTATGTCTGAGAGTTCGTTGATCTTGTCAACGAGAGCATATTCATCGTCAGCCTTGTAGTCAGGGCAGATTGCTTCGAGTACGCTTGCGCTGAACTTGTAAGGGCTTGCTGTTGAAGCGATTATAGTTCTTGTATCGTCCTTTGTTGCCTTGCGGTAGTCTTCGTAAACCTTGACTGCAACTGCTGTATGTGTATCGCAAACGTATGAATACTTGTCGTAGATATTCTTTATTGTTTCCTTTGTGCCGTTGTCATCGCAGAATCCTGCATAGAAGTCTTCCTTGATCTTAGCCTTGACGTCAGCACTTACTTCATACTTTCCGTCCTTTGCAAGAGCACCGAACCATTCCTTTATCTGAGCGTCGTTGTCGCCTGTAAGGATGTAGAGAAGTCTTTCGAGGTTGCTTGAGATAAGAATGTCCATTGAAGGAGAGCTTGTTGCGTAGAACTTTCTGTTTCTGTCATAAACACCTGTGTTGATGAAGTCAGTAAGTACGTTGTTGATGTTTGAAGCACAGATGAGCTTTGCAATCGGAAGGCCCATTCTCTTTGCGTAGTAAGCAGCAAGAATGTTACCGAAGTTGCCTGTAGGAACAACTACGTTGATCTTGTCGCCGAGCTTTATCTGTTCGTCAGAAACGAGTTCAGCATATGCTGAAATATAGTAAACGACCTGAGGAACAAGACGGCCCCAGTTGATGGAGTTTGCACTTGAGAACATGAGCTTGTTGTCAGCAAGTGCCTTCTTTACTGTTTCATCTGTAAAGATCTTCTTTACACCGCTCTGGCAGTCGTCGAAGTTGCCCTTGAGAGCGCACACGCCTACGTTTGCGCCTTCCTGAGTTTTCATCTGACGCTTCTGCATCGGGCTTACGCCGTCCTCTGGGTAGAATACGAGTATAGATGTACCCTCAACGTCCTTGAAGCCTTCGAGTGCAGCCTTTCCTGTATCGCCGGAAGTTGCAACGAGGATAACTATCTTCTTGTCGAGGTTTATCTTCTTTGCGGAAGTTGTAAGGAAGTAAGGCAGTATCTGAAGTGCCATATCCTTGAATGCACAGGTCGGACCGTGCCAGAGTTCGAGCATATATGTACCGTCAAAAAGGTGAGCCATTTCAGCGATGCCCTCTGTCTCGAAATTCTTTGTGCTGTAGGCATTGTCGGTACAGTAGTGTATCTCAGCCTCAGTGAAGTCAGTAAGGTACTTTGAAAAAACGTAAGCTGCTCTGTCGGCATACTTCATATCGCCGAGAGCCTTTATCTCGTCAGAAGTAAGAGAAGGTATGCTCTCAGGAACGAAAAGTCCGCCTTCAACGGAGATACCCTGAGTAATAGCTTCTGCGCTGCTTACCTTTACGCTGCTGTTTCTTGTACTGTTGTAAAACATAGGATCACCCTTTTATAAGATTTTGCCAATATCGGCAATTTTTTAACTATAAAATATCAGAAAAACACATCATACCCTGTAGTATCATAAGCATTTTCGATATATTCCATGCTCAGGACTTCTTCCATGCTTACTATCACCTGAGCTATGTCAAATCTCGGCTGCAAAAGATTAGGATATCTTCTGCAATATTCCGCAGCAGTTCTTATGATAAGTCCCTGTTTGCGGCGGTCAACGGCTTCAAAGCCGGTCACCATACTGTCAGGCTTGCGTGTCTTTACCTCGACGAAAGCGATATAGTCGCCGTTTTCAGCGATGATATCTATCTCTCCGCCTTTAATGCGGTAATTTCTCGCAATGATGCTGTACCCTCTTTTAATAAGGTATTCGCAGACCTTTTCCTCTCCGAACCTGCCTTTTTCAGTCCTGTTCATTCTTGTCACCGAGTATCTTTTTAAGGAAAGTCTTGCGGTGGATAGCGCTTGCGCCGTACTTTTTCAGCATCTCACAGTGGAGCGCCGTGCCGTAGCCTTTATGCTGCTCAAAGCCGTACTCCGGATACTTTTCCGCAAGTTCACGCATCGAGCGGTCACGGGACACCTTTGCAAGCACTGATGCGGCTGCAATTGAAGCTGATTTTGCATCGCCCTTGACAATACACTGGGCATTACATTCAAGTTCAGGCAGTCTGTTTCCGTCAACAAGTGCCATATCAGGCACAACGCCAATTCCTTCAACTGCTCTTTTCATAGCAAGCATTGTTGCATTGAGTATATTAAGTCTGTCTATCTCCTCAACTGTTGCGGAAGCCACGCAATACGCCTTAGCCTTGGCAATTATCTCGTCATAAAGCTTTTCACGGCGCATTTCAGATATCTTCTTGCTGTCGTTGAGGTAGTCTATCAGTGTTTCATCGTCAAGTATAACAGCGGCGGCATAAACATCCCCTGCGAGAGGACCTCTGCCAGCCTCATCAACTCCGCATATCACAGGATGCTTTTTACGGAGTTCGCTGTCGTAATCAAAAAGCTCCTTATGGAGTACCACTCTTGCCATAATTACTCCTTTACCGGCGGCATTTCGAGAGTTATGCGTCCGAGCTTACCGCTTCTGAATTCGTCAAGTACGGTTATAGCTGCTCTCTCGGTGTTTATCTCACCGCCTGAAACTACCATTCCACGCTTTCTTCCGACTTTTTCAAGAAGTGCAAGTCCGTCATCGCCTTCTTCCGGCTGGACTTTGTAGCGTTCAATGAGAGCCTGCGGATAGCTTTCAGCGAGAAAACTGAGAAGCTTCATTGCAAGAGTTTCGATATCGAGTATATCATCGCTTATAGCACCTGTGAAAGCAAGTCTCACGGCTGCGGACTGGTCTTCAAACTTAGGCCAGAGAACGCCCGGCATATCGAGAAGCTCGGTATTGTCCTGAAGCTTTACCCACTGCTTTACACGGGTAACGCCCGGTCTGTCCTCGACCTTTGCACGTTTTCCTCCGGCAAGCCTGTTTATCAGTGAGCTTTTGCCTACATTAGGTATACCCAGTATCATAAGGCGTATGGGAGCACCTGACATACCGCTGCGCTGACGCTTATCCATAAGGTCTTTCAGCACAGTTGCTTTCAATGTGGACATAAGCTTGTTTATACCCTTGCCTGACTTGCAGTCAACAGCAAGAGCAGTAACGTTTTCTTTTTTGAAGTAGTTCACCCATGCCGAAGTAGCATTGCTGTCGGCAAGGTCACATTTATTAAGAAGTACGATACGTGGCTTAGAGCCGGTCATTGTATCAATTTCAGGGTTTCGGCTGCTCATAGGTGTTCTTGCATCTATAAGCTCAACGACAGCGTCAACGAGCTTTAAATTAGCTGTTATCGCTCTCCGTGTCTTAGCCATATGACCAGGAAACCACTGTATCGTTTTCATATCAATATTTTCCAAATCTGCCTCCTGTATTATCCGACAGTTCCGAATCTGCTGACCGGAGTAAGTCTCAGCACTACCTTTCCGATAATGCTGTCCTCCGGCACAAAACCGATATCAGCAGAACGGCTGTCCTTTGAGACTGAACGGTGGTCGCCCATGACGAAGATATATCCCTCCGGCACAGTTACCGGATACTTTCCGGTGAAAGCGCCCTCATCGGTATGTGTAAGACCAAGTTTCAGGTAGTCCTCATAGAGCCTTGTACCGTCAACGGTGACAGCTCCGGTACTGAAATCAATATCAACAGTCTGACCTCCGCAGGCGATAACTCTTTTAACTATAATCTTGTCAATGCCGTCACCTTTCTGCAAAGAGCCGTCCTCAGCGAGAGTAAAGCTTTCCTTTGAATCTATAAGCACGATGTCACGCTGCTCCGGCGACTTATCCATGAGAGATACTATCAGCCTTTCTCCCGGCATGAGGGTACTCTCCATAGAACCGCCGTTCACGGTTACTATACGCACTAAATAGGTAAACACCATTGTCATTACAAAGAAGGTAATGAAAAGTGTTTCGAGCAAGTCCGAAAAACTGCGGAGTCTGCTCTTTATTCCGGCATCTGTCTCCTCACTCATGCTTCAGGGCCTTTCCAGGAATCTGTGAGTATATCGAAGTCCTTGATAGGTGAATATCTTACGATAGCCTTGCCGTATATCTGGTCTTTCTTTACAAGACCAACGCTTCTTGAACGGCTGTCGGTAGAATGATTGCGGTTATCGCCCATTACGAAGTAGTAACCCTGCGGAACTTTTATAGGGTACTGCTCTGAGAAAGCGCCGTAGCCGTAATCGCCTGTAGAATCAGGCTCGTTTATGTAAGGTTCTTTAAGAAGTTCGCCGTTCACGTAAACTTTGCCGTCGTGTATATCCACGATCTGACCGCCTACTGCGATAACTCTCTTGATGATGCATTCATCTATAGGAGAAGCCTCCTGAGCATTCGGTACATAAGGCTCGCCGTTATCATCGAGGAGGTAGTTGACATCCTTGTCGATAACGAGTATATCGCCGTACTTCACGTTTGTATATACGGTAGTCATGAATATCTTGTCAGTATTTTCGAGCTGAGGGTCGTAATACTTATTGAGTGTAGGAACCATAGAATGTCCCACGATATTTACAGGATGAAGGATATATGTAAATATCATAACGATAACAAAGACGGTCACAAGGGTCGATTCTGCTATCTCAACTATATCCCTGAGGATACTGCTGTTTTCTTCTGATGTAGCCGGTGTTTCTGCGGTTATCTCTGTGTTCTCGTTATTATTTTCCATAACATCACCTCGTATTAGTAATAATGCAATAATCAATATATAGCTGCAACTGCGTAAAAACAGTATGTAGCAAAAAAGGGACTTTGCGTCCCTGAAAGATCAGAACCGGATCTGCCGGCGTGAAAGCCGGCATACCCATTCTTTTCCGCATCTTAGCGGATCTGTTCCTTGACCTTAGCAGCCTTACCAACTCTGTCTCTGAGGTAGTAGAGCTTAGCTCTGCGAACTTTACCGCTTCTTACGATCTCAACCTTGTCAACAACAGGTGAGTGGAGAGGGAATACTCTCTCGATACCGCAGCCGTGAGCAACACGTCTTACAGTGAAAGTTTCGCTGATTCCGCCGTGCTTCTTAGCGATAACAGTACCCTCGAAGACCTGGATACGGCTCTTGTCGCCTTCCTTGATCTTTACGTGTACCTTGATAGTATCACCGATGTTGAACTGCGGAACGTTTTCCTTCATGCTTGATTCGCTGATGAGCTTGAGTGCATCCATTTTAATTTTCCTCCTAAAATTTCCGAACATTCTTACCCGTCCGCACCAGCGGTTCATCACACCGGCGGTACGAAAATATAAAGCCGAGATACGGCGCTCTGCAAAAGCAGGTATCGGGCAGCGGACTATCCGATTTAATGTCTTTCGGCATTAACCCTCATCTGCACATACATACAGACGGAATTTCAAATGCTCTGATATTATACCATACATTCCAAAAAATTGCAAGTGTTTTTTCAAAAAAATATTTTTAAAAATCTATGAAGCCTGCGCTTCCTGCAATACATATTAACGTTTCAGGTGAACATAAGTCCGGTCTGAACAGCCGCAGCTGCATACCATACAAGTCCGGCAGCACACGCAAGACACAGCAGCACAGCCAGTATAAAACGAAATATCCCTGCCCGCTGAAAAGACAGGACAGGCGGTATCCCGTCTACGCACGTAAAATAAAGTGTGGTATGATGACCTTTGCGGTAGAGTGCGCCGATGATGCGGTCAGTCTCAACGCAGTAGCTCTTTCCGCCGGCTTTGAGTGTTATTATCCATTTCATGTCGTGCTGATGCCTCATGCTTCCTTTCCACATCGGATCAGTTTCTGCGAGGTCTATAAATAAGAACTCATTTTCTGTCACCACAGCACTGACCTTATTGCAGTAATCGTCCTCACGCCAGCGCATCCATGCTTTCTTTGCCAGATAATAGAAGCAAAGCAGCAGTATCAGCAGTAATACTCCCAACTCCGGACACCTCCATTACGACCGTTTACTTTTTGCGAAGTACAGCCATAGCAGCATGGTGGAGAACTTCAAATTCCGGCTCTGCTATTTTATTTAAAAGAGCCATATGTTCACGTTCCCAGACGGATATCTCGACCTCGGAGAGAGAAGCTCCCACACCACGGCAGGCTTTCATTCTGCCGTTCCAGCTCTCACGGGTGAAAGGCACATCCAGGTCATACTCATCGGCAGACTCAAGTTCAAATCC
>DEBW01000051.1:7212-7510 GCA_002348905.1 Ruminococcus flavefaciens
CAGGTATAAATACAGGATTTCTCTTGTAGCCTGCTCCTGTCCATACCGGATTGAAGCGCAGAACGAGGTCTTCGCTCGCTTTTGCTATCTTATCATCATCAGGCAGCCACGCCATAAAGAGTATCACAAGTTTTCCGCCGTCTTTGAGAAGTCTTGCGATCTTGGGCAGAACTTTATCATAGTCGAAGTAGAAGAAGCACTGACAGGCTGTGATAACATCGAAAGTACCGTCAGGGAAGTTTATATCCTCAGCGGAAGATACCACAAAATTTATATCCATGCCGTCCTTCTCAGCGAG
>DEBW01000197.1:0-2649 GCA_002348905.1 Ruminococcus flavefaciens
ATATTGTTACAAGCGCTGATTCTCAGTCAGGTTATAGTTTTAAAAATTATGGGGGTAGTTTCCCTAAAAATAATAGTTTTAAGCTTGTAAGAGCAGATATATCCATAAGAGAAGGTAGTTCTCCATTGGTTACAGTATCAGATACTGGTGCGTATTATGTATTTTTAGATCTCAGTTGGGATGAGGGAAGTAAATATCGTAATTTTGGTATAAAGAATGTTGAAAACCAAGCAGAACTGGACGATAGGACTGGAAAAGTCATATTCAAAGCTACTGAAACTTCTGACGGCTTAGAGGTGACAGTTGAGAATGGGAATAAAATAAGTTTTTCAGTTCATGAACCTTAAGTGAGTTATAGCTTTGTTCCCGCCGTGCTGCGGTTTGCGGCTCGGTAAGGTATAAAAGAAACTATGTGTAAAATGTGTATTCTAAAAAAATAGAAAATGATTTACCCATTCACTCTACTATGAGTGAGCAGTAGAAAGGAATAAGTTATGAGCAAGAAGAATATCATCTTTATGAAGGATTTTGTTGAAAGCACTTGGGGCAGCATTTCTGATGAACCCTTGTTACAAGGAACTACATCTCAGCTTACTCTTGAGCAGGATTATAAACTTTGTATCGTTGAAATCAATAAGTTCATGAGCACAATCTGTACACAGAAAATAGATGCAAGTGCATTTGGAACTAAAACGCCTGATCACTTCAATGATTATGTGACACAGTTAAGTAATGCTAAGAGTGCCGCTACCAATTTGCTGGATTTAACTACTAACAGGCTGAAAAATTTGCCAAAGATTGAGATTGATTCTCTTACAGATATTCAAGAGGATTTGAGATTTGCTATAGATAGAGTTGCTGAACTTGAAAAGGATCCTTCTAAAACTTCTGAAATTCATAAAATGGAAATCGCTATTGACTCAGCAACAGCCTCTATAAAATACCTGATTAATAAGACAAAGAGTCTACTTGAGTACATGGACGTATGTACGAGTGATGTTGACAAACAGAGCGATTCTCTGCTTAATATTGCAAATCTTATGCTTACAGACAAAGACATAGACCAAGAAAAAATAAAAAAGCTAAATGCTACTGTAAAGGAATTACGTACACAGATAAATACTAAGACAGGAATTGCAGTTGCTATGGGCATAGCATCAGGTGCTTTGATAGGTCTTGGTGTTTTTGCCGTTAAAGCGGCAGGACCAGCAGGTTATTTTGTATGGATATTCGTTGCTGCAGGTGTAGCTGTTGCGGGAGCATATATGGCATTAAACATTGTAGAAATCAATAAGCTGAAGGCACAGCTACAGATTGATTTAAATGACGTGGATGGTTATACTTTTGCTGTAAATGCGTTGGTGGAACACGCAAAGGAATACAAGAGTTTGGCAGAAAGTTCAAAATCAATGAAGGACAAGCTCAACGTATTGATTAGCGAGTGGGAAAAGATTCTCAATGGATTTAATGCAATAAAGAGCGAACTTGATAATGCTTCTAAATGGGAATCTCAAACATGGTCACTGGTAAAATCAGAACTTCAAAGAGCAGTTGACAAAGACAAAATGCTGTGTGAACAGCTTGAAAAGCTTAAACTTAGTGATATTCTTATTATAAAACAACCTTTGGAAGTTGGTATGAGTGCAGAAGAAACTAAAGCTTTTGCTGAAAAAGCCGGTATGATTCCATTTGAAGAATTCATTGCCTAATAATAGAGGGTGAAATACATGAAAAAACTTATAAGCGGAATCTCCGCATTTATCACAGTGGCAATGCTCATTGCTCCTATGAGTGCATTTGCCGATACAACGATCAAGCCTGACTCCGATAATATGCCAAACCCCAAGCCCGGCACAGCAGGCACAACTGTTGAATTTACTGTTGATCCTGCTTACACGGTCACTATCCCTGCAAAGGTAACGCTTGAAAAGGGCGAGGACGGCACATACTCCAACAGCGGTACGCTCTCGGCTTCCGATGTGAAACTCGCAGAGGGCAAGGAGATCGTTGTCACGCTGACCAGCGCAAGCAAGTTCAATATGCAGACCTCGGCTACTGCGGAGTATAAGCTTCCCTACACGGCAGAGGGTGCGTTCGGCAAGATTACCGACAAGACGGCAGGCGGTATCGTTGCAAAGTTTGCGACTTTAACGGCAAAGCAGGAAGTTCCCGTAACCTTCACAACAGACGAAACACCTACCTATGCAGGCTCGTACAGCGATCCTGTTGTATTCACACTTGAAGTAAAGGACATCGCAACGGAATAAGGGACACAAGGAGGGATTTTCATGAAAAACAGAATAACTCTCGGTGTTTCGGTCATGATGTTGCTTTCCCTGTCTGCTATGCCCGTTTCGGCGGCTGACGATAGCAGGTCGGCGGTCGTCTCAACAGAGGTCGCGCCTGCATATATCGTAACTGTTCCTGCAAGTATCAAAGTACCGTTCAATCAGGAAATGACCGATTTCGGTGCTATCACGCTGACCTCGGCACAGCTTGAACCTGATAAATGCGTCAAGGTCACTATGGAGTGCGATAACAAGCTCGACAATAAAGCCGATGCCGAAAAGTTTATACCTTATGCGATCTATGAGGGAAAAGCTGATGCCGCAGGGAGCGTGTTCACCTCGGCAAGCTACCTCACCGCAG
>DEBW01000197.1:2694-4002 GCA_002348905.1 Ruminococcus flavefaciens
ACTAATCTGACGATTGGTATTGCTGCGGACGACTGGCACAAGGCTTATGCAGGCGAATATGAGGACACGGTGACATTCACGATTGAATATGTCGAGAAATAAGGGGGCGGTTATATGAAAAGAATTGCGGTATTGGGAGTATGCCTGTGCCTGTTCCCTTACTGCGCTATGACTGCCTTTGCGGAAGAACAGCCCTCGAAACAAACGCAGGGGGCGAATATTTCCGTATCAATCCCCGAACAGTATACGATCACTGTTATTGCTCCCAAAGGAGCAGAAGCCTCGCTGAATGACGGTGCGACAAGCACAATAACCGTTGACCGCTTTGGTGAGTTTGACTTTGAGATCAAATTGAAGGAAGGATACAGGCTGTTACAAGTTCTGCTGAACGACGAAGATATTACCGATCAGCTTGTAAATATGACCTATCACGGAGCATCTGTTTATGAGAATATGCTGTTCCAGATCATAACAGAGCCGATCACTTCCGAAACAACGACTTCAAGCTCAACGGAAAGCTCAACCACTACAAGCGAGGATACAAGTCCGACAACCTCGGACAGTTCAACATCATCGGACAGCCCAGCAACAACGAACAGTACCGACAGCAAGACCGATAGTTCTCAAAGCGGTACAACTTCAAGTCAAGGCACGACAACATCTGCTGACAGCAGAACAACACCGAATAATGATAGTCCAAACACGGGCGATATAGCTCATGTAGGATTATGGACGGCTCTGATATTGTCCTTTGGAGTTGTTATGATAGCTGCAAGAAGGAAATCGGACGATGATGAATAATTGACATGAACAGCGTGGGATAGGCTCTCACGCTGTTTTCTTTTTCAGGTGTATCATTTGGGTATCAGCCGATTATGGTACGATCCATAATACTGATTTGAATTTATGCGGAACGGGAATACAGTGCGCCGATAGACCTTAGTTATTTGCAACCGTATAGCAAGCTCTCTAAGCGATTTAGAGGGCTTACTTTTTTAGCGGTAAACTTTTACGCTCCGCAGGCTTATACGGCTGTGAGGGGCATTCCCGTTCCTCTGACAGCTATTTTCAAGCGGTGGTTGGTTCGATGATGTGGCGGGCAGCCTCATACTCACGGATACGACGGTAAAAGGTGTTTGCCGTCAAGCCCATTCTCCGCATAAAGTCCCTGCCCGTGATGTTCTTCGACTTCCATTCCCCATAGAGCCTGCCGAATTTATCCCAATCAATCGGGATAGGCTTACGTCCCGTATACTTGCCCTGTGCCTTAGCGATCTCTATGCCCTCACGCTGTCGCTGTTTGAGCTG
>DEBW01000197.1:4226-4433 GCA_002348905.1 Ruminococcus flavefaciens
GGAGCGTCCCAGACGGCTGATGCTTTCAACGTACAGCGTATCGCCCTCACGCACATAGTCAAGCATAGCTTTGAGCTGTGGACGGTCTGCATTTGCTCCTGACAGCTTCTCAGAAAAGATGCGGTCAACCTGATAGCCGTCCATGATCTCCTGCTGTCTTGCTGTTTCCTGATGTTCTGTAGATACACGGATATAACCTATTTTGCT
>DEBW01000197.1:4560-9088 GCA_002348905.1 Ruminococcus flavefaciens
AGCCTGTCCGCTTCTTTCTTGTAAGCTGTACGTTCCGCACAAAGTTCGTCATATTCTTTCTGAACCGTTTCGCGCTCGGCTCGGAGGGCTTTCAGCTTAGGAGGATTACCGTCCGGAAACAGCTCTTTCATCTTCTGATATACCTCACGATACTCACTAAGCTCATAGCTATAATCGCTCTTGTATTTCGTTTTTGCCTTTCCTTCAAGAGAAACATACTGCTTATGATACGGGTGAAATTTATTGAACTTCTCGATGACAGAAATCTGCTCGTCTATCTCATGAAGCCTGTTGCTCATGCTGAACATCGGTGCAGACGAAACAGTGAACTTCGCCAATGCTCTGTGCGCTGCCGATTCCAGTTCTTCTATCGTGGAGTTATCTGCGGTCATCTCATTAAGTGCCTTGCTTACTACTTTCATATTCTCACGGTCTGCCCAATTCTGCAAGCCCTGCGACTGCTGAAATCTCTCTGCTGTGGTCGGTATGAGCCTTACTTTCGGAGCGTGTGTTGTCATGTACTTGTATGTCTCGATACGCCGTGCGATCTGCTTGCTCTCGTAGAACCAGCCCAGCGTTTTCGCCCTTGTAAATCTCGCTCTCGGATTTCGTTCTTTCTGCGTCGCCAGCATAAATTTCAGGTCGATCTTGTGGTCGGGATTGTAGTCAACCAATATTCCGAACTCAGCACATTTCGCAAGGAAATCATTGAAGTCCTCGCTGACCTTGATAACCTCGTCTATGGCTTGCTTTAGCTGTGCTTTCCATGATAGGCTTTGCTTGTCAAGCTCCCATTCATAGTGGCTCTTGCCTTTGGATTTTTCGGGGCTTTCGATTACGGAAAGATGATGCTTTTTGCAAATATCGTCCGATACTTGGCGGAGCTTGCTCCACGCTCTTTCGGGTATCTTTCCCTGATTAAATTCAGTCTCGAAAGTCTTGCCCGTGTAGAAGTTTACATTGTTCAGAACGATATGATTATGGATATGTTCATGGTCTACATGGACGGCAAGAACATACTGATATTCGTCATTGAAAAGTGCCTTGCAAAGCTCCTGCCCGATAAGCAAAGCACGTTCGGGAGTTACCTCCCCAGGGGCAAAGGATTGTATTATGTGCTGGGCTTCGGTTCGGCATCGTCCTGTGCCTGCAAGCTCTCTTGTTTCCCTGAACTGCTGAGTTGCTCCCTGTGCAGAAGATACGCACAGGTTGCTAATAACATACCTGCCGTCTCCGGTTTTGTTCGGGTTGATGATATAAGCAATTGCATTGTACGTTCCTTGGTGTATCGTATGGACGTTAGTAACTGCCAAATTTCATTCATTCCTTTCTTCATTGTCTCTATGTCTGATTCATAAAGATGACCTGTCTTGTTTACTCGGTGGGCTACCTGATTAAACGAATTTGATACCGATGATATGCCCCTTGCCGTCGCCAGAAGGCTCTCGTTATCTTCCTCGACATTCATCACGGTCAAGGCAGAATATCGGCAGTAATCGCCACGGCTTTTGAAGCTCGTCTGCTCATATCTGCGGTTGATGGCGGCAAGCTCGGCATCATTCACTCTGAATGTGATGATATGCCTGCGGACTTCGCTCGGATCGGCGGTCTGCATATCTTCCTGCGGTGGTGATTCTCCCTGCTCGGTTTCTGCCTTTTCGGTATACTCAATCTCGCCCGTGTCGCTCACTTCAAGCATATTGACTTGTTCCGTTTCTGCTCCTGCGGTATCGGTCTGCTCGGCGGTAACCGCCTGCACTTCCTCGGCGTAGGTATTCGCTATTTCATCAGCGACTTCCTCTACGCTCTTATGGCTGAACAGCTTTGATAAAAATCCCATTCTGTGTACCTCTTTCTTTTTTATTTCTCTATTTCGATTGCTCTGCAATCGCTCTCAGGGGTCTTAGGGGAATTTTCCCCTAACAAGCAGTATAAAGTTTACGATTCGCCGTAATCGTAATACTTTATACCGTGCTTGCGAAGTATGTCGGGCGCTTCACGCCCTCTGTTTCATTTCGGGCTTTATCGCCCGAAATTTCACGCTCCGCTGTGATTTGGAGCTGTGCGACTGCGGTTATCCTGACGGTATCATTATTCTATACTGGCTCGGCGCAGTTTCAGCGCAGTCTCGGCGGCAGTCTGATGAAAACACCCATCATTATTTAATACCAAAATAATGACCGCTTCGTTAAGTATAACCGCTGAAAAATTTCTGCATTGATAATGATATGTAGCAGGTCACGGCAACAAAAGCCCTCTATATATCTACCGACGTTTTCGGGTTTTTGGCGGCTGTTTTCTGAAAAGTTTACAGTTTGTTCATGATGGTTCTCTCTCCAGCATAATTTCAACAGCGGATTTTTATATGATATGCGAATAGAGTACGATTCATCGCTCTGATTTTCGGAGTATCGGCGGTTGCTTTTTCGTGGCAGGTATGGTATAATTCTCTTACAGATTGTTTTGAAGATTTAGGTAAAGGGAGAGCGAAGAAATGGAGCAATATATTCATTCTATCGGTTCAATCGAAACTCAGTATTTAGAAGAATTAAAGGAGAAGATTGAATATCCAGCAAGGTTTGATTACTGTATAAATGATTTTGGTGATACGATTGAATTAGCGTATGAATATGATAAGGAAACCATTATTGTTCCGAAGGATAAATTCATTCCAAAACGCTATCCCGAATATCACCTCGGAGATAAGGTTGAAAGAATTGATGGAACAAGAACAGGCGTGATATACAGAATTTATTGGGTATGGCATTACGACGATAGTGATGTTGATTATTTCGCATATTATTTGGATTATGGGAACAGGAAGTCTACTCGGCGCACCAAAGCTAATGAACTAAGAAAAATAGATTGATCTCTCTAAGCTGTGAAGCATTACGCTCCGCAGCTTTTTTATTTTCCTCATAACAATTTCACGAATGAAAAAGTCTTATGGCGCACTCAACTTCATGCGCACTGCGAATAGACTTTTTATCCCAAAGTGCGCTATAATTTTAGTATGGAGCTGAGTGTTAGGCTCTGCAATAAAATATAGAATGGTGGTGATATTATGGCAACAGCTTCGATTGGTGACAAGCTTGCAAAGCTCGAAACGAAGATCACCAAGCGTGAGAAAACTATCGCTGACGAGACAAAGGAGCTTGAAAAGGACAAAGCGGAATACAACAGGCTCTACATCATGCTTCTCTCTGACAAGTACAAGCTGAGTGGCAAAGACCTTTTCTCTGCTATCGAGAGCGATCTTGACGAGCTTGAAAAACTCCGTGACCGCAGTGTGTCCGAAAAGGATTCGGACAGCAGTACCTCTGAGAAAGGAGGTATGATTAAGGGTGCGAGTGCCGATACAGCTCGGCATAGTTTCTCTCATACCTTTACAGAAGGACATGAGGCAGAACAGAAGAAAGGAGAAAACATTTGAGCGATGAAGTTTACCTGATCGGTGAGGATAATTTCAGCAGGGTGAACAGGGATTATGTTGCTCTCGATACCAATGAGGGACAGCATATTGCATTGGCTCTTACAGCAAGCGCTATTCCGTTCGACGGCAAAGTGAGCGATGAGCGTATTACCTTTGCATACGATGCTGATTATAAGGAAGAAGTTGACGAGATATTAAAGAAGGCAACTTCGGAAGAATATGCTGATTTTCGCCGTGAGCTGAACGAGAATTACAGGGGTGAGAAGTGTATGCACTTCCTGCCCGCCGCCGCTGAAATACTGCACATGACGGAGGGTACGCTCCGCAGCAGACCGCTTGACGTTCAGTACATTGTTTGCAGGCGTTATGCAGATTATTGTATCTGTGATTCCTACACTCTCAGGCGTGAGCTTGAAAAGGCATTACTGCTTAAAACCGATTAGCTGTTGGGGACGGCTCTGCCGTTCCTCTCAGCATAAAAAGACAACAAACAAACGAGGGTAAGATAGAGAATGCGAAGCCCTCAAACCTAAAAGCGTATAGATAGATTAGCTAAAGGAGAAAATTCGCTATGAATGAAACAACAACTGCCGCCGTTGCGGTAACAGATAACGTGTCCGAGTATCATATCGGGCATACGACTTACAGAGTGAAAACGGTCTTTAACCCAGCTTTTCGGGAGAGCCTGAGTGATATACTTGCAAGGCTCATCACAGAGGACTGTGAGAAAATGCTCGGTGAATCCGGACAAGAACAGGACAGGCAGGCTGTTTGATTTTGGATTATCGGCGCATTGAAAAAAGAAATATGGTGCGCTATAATGATAATAGCTTGCTGTATCCTGTCGGAAAGTGAGGTTAATATGACAGACAAGATAACAGCTTTATACTGCCGTCTTTCGCAGGACGATATGTTGGACGGCGAGAGCAACAGTATCACCAACCAGAAAGCAATTTTACAGAAATTCGCTGAGGACAACGGCTTTCCCAATCCGACTTTCTACGTCGATGACGGAGTGAGCGGAACGACTTGGGAGCGTGACGGCTTCAAAGCGATGATGGCTGACATTGAGGACGGCAAGGTCGCTACGGTCAT
>DEBW01000133.1:0-6087 GCA_002348905.1 Ruminococcus flavefaciens
CCTTAGCTGTAACGCCGTCGCCACGGTTGAAAACGTCTGCGTTTGAAAGGGCAGTGCTGTCGAGCTTGTATTTATCCTTGTTGCCTATGTACTGGAGGATAGCTACAGCGTCAGCAACTGTGACCTTACCGTCGGTATTTGCATCTCCGGCGAGGTAATTTCCGCTTGGAGCAGTAGTAGTTGTTGTTGCAGGAGCTTCTGTTGTTGTAGTTTCAGGAGCTGCTGTTGTGGTTGTAGTCTCGGCTGTTGTAGTTGTAGTCGTTGTTGTGGTGGTAGTAGTAGTTGTTGTTGTTGTTGCAGGCTCAGTTGTTACAACAGGAGCAGAACCGTTTGTGTATACAGCAGGAGCAGAAGTCTGTGATATGCCGGAAGCCATATGGTAGCCGATAGTTGCATATGTACCCTTTGCCTCAGCAAAACCGGCAGGCTTTGGTGAACCGTCAGCATTTCTCCATGCTGTGTGGAAGTCTGTACCCATAGCAGGAACGCTAAGGCTCATGAAATCGCCGTCAGCAGGTGTTATAACATCACCAAGCTTAGCGCCGTTTGTCATAGTGGTATTTGACTTTGCGTAGTAATACTTGCTGTTGTAGTAAATTGAATTTGTCATGCTTCCTACAAACTTATCGTTGGAAACCTTGATACCTGCTGCATTTGTCTTGGATACCTTAGATGTGTTTATATAGGACATCATACCGTCGAATGTAGCAGATGTATCACAGCGGTATACCATGTAATTAGCCTTACCCTTGCCGCCGATACCGTTGTTGTAAGCGGTGCAGTTCTTCATGTCGCCGAACTTAGGGTTATTATTATCAGTGAAGCCGCAGTTGAGATTCTCGAATGCGAGACAGTTCTCTACCTTGTGGCGAGTACCAACTCCGCCGCCGCCGAGCTTGAAACCGTTGCCGTCGCAGTCTCCGTAACCCTTTCCGCTTTCAGTGAAGCCGTTGCGGAAAGCGATACTGTTCTTGATAGTTACGACACCGATAGGACCTGTAGCTTCCTTAGCGTAGAGATCCCAGCCGTCATCGGAGTTGTTATAAGCAATACAGCCGTCGAATACGTTGCCGTTTCCGCAGGTGAGCTTTGCAGCGAAACCGTCAGCATTTTCCATAGTAGCATCATCGCAGTTGTTGCGTGAAGTACAGTTCTTTATGAGGTTGTTTTCAGGCCACTGTGATACGTCTGCATAAGAAGTGTTTATACGTGATATCTGTAAGCCAGTGTCTTGATTGCCGTCGAATATCATCATTTCAATGATGTTGTTATCGCCGGGGAGGAGCATACCGTTATCGCCTGCGTTTGCGATAGTGAAGCCGTAGAAGTGCCAGTAAGAGCCTTCGAGAACGAATCCTCTTGCAGATGCATCAACAGCCTGACCTGTGAAGTCGAATACTACCTTTGCGCCCGGATAAGCTGCGATAGTCTTGTACTTTCCAGCCTCGCCGGAGTTGTCCTCAGGGATGTCGATAGTGCTTGTGTACTTGTATGTACCTTCGAGGAGGTATATATAACCGCCTGCCTGAACATTCTTTATAGCAGTGAGAACGTCAGTAGGAGTATTTACAGTTTTACCGTCGCCGCTGCCGTTAGGGGAAGCGAAAATAACGTTGCTTCCGCTGAAAGGAGCTTTGTCTCCTGAAACAGGAGGAGTAACAGTCTGCTGGGTAGTAGTTGTAGTAACAGGCTGAGGTACGCCGGATGTTGTGACAGTTGTTACAACAGGAGCAGCTGTAGAAGCAGTAGTAGTAACTACAGGTGCAGGAGTATTGTCCTCAGTGAATCCGCTGCCGATAGACTTGATAGAGTCCTTGTAAGCTACAAGAGCATTCTTGAGAGCATCGTTTACAGCGTAGCTTTCATCGTCAACGGAGTTGTTGAACTGCCACTTGAAGTCACCGCCGTCAACACGTCCAGCCATAGCTGTTACCTTGCTTGGTACGTCCTGAGCGCTGTCAGGAGTGTACTTGTACATGATGCTTGAATCTGTATCGAAGTTGTTGTATGAAGTAGCACCCTGCTTTGTCTTTACAGAGTCAGGAACTTTTTCATTTCTTGAAGAAGCTTCATAAGCATCGAAGTCTGTATTGTTCTGCTGATATGTAACATAGCCCTTCTGACCTGTCATTAAGTTGCCGAAAGACTTGATTATACCGCCGTCCTCGCTTGAGAATGTAGCACTTGCAGTACCGTTAGCTATATCAGTGCCCTGCATCGAGCTGAGCATAGGGGACTTGCAGTTTCTGAAATAGTTGTTCTCTACGAAGCATGAAGAACCGAGAGTAACACCTACGCCGTATTTTGCGTTTCCGTCGAAGTAGTTGTTGTAGCAGTGTACAGAGCAGGTTCTTATACGTGGGTGACGGGAGTCAGAGTGGTCATACCAGTTGTGGTGGTATGTGATATAATTGCTCGTAGTCTCGTCCTTCATGCCCTGTAAGTTGCATTTTCCGTTATCCCAGAAGTGGTTGTATGAGTGGGTAACGTATGTTGACTTCTTGGTATCGAGAGCGCCGTCGCCCTTTTTCTGGTCTGCATCTGAACCAGCATCGCCGTAGAAGAAGTCGCAGTTGTGTACCCAGATATGATCATTTCCCTGCTGGAGTCCGCAGTCATCGCCCTCAGAGCTGTTGCAGTTCATGAAGCCGATATTTCTTATTTCGCAGTTTGAAGTATTTTTCAGTACAAGACCGAATCCGTTGAAAGTCGTATCATTGCCGATACCTTCTACCGTAAGCCCGCAGGTAGCAGTATCGACGTAGAGGTCGCCCTTTGTGAGTACTGAAGGATCAGTGATATTTCCTATGAATCTGAGACATACCGGACCGCACTTGGTATTGCTCTTTAAGCCGAGGATAATATTCTGTACGCCGGTGAGAGTAGCAGGATTTCCCTTTTTGTCAGGGAGAGTAACTGTAACAGTGTCCTTGTTTGCATTTGTGATGTATACAACAGTAGCATTGCTTTTGAGAGTACCGTCATCGTTGTAAGCGCCGGAAGAAGTACCGTTAACGAAGCCAAAGCCTTCTCTTGTGTGAGCGTAGGTATCAGCCTTTGCCTCGCCAGCCTTTGAGCCGTCCTCCTTGCCGTTTATGACAGGAACTATCTTCATTGTATGGCTGCCGGCTTTAAGACCGACAGCATCAGCTCTCATAAAGCCTGAGTACTGTCTGACAAGCATAGAGTCTATCTTGTTTCCGTCAACGTAAACGTTGTAGCCGTTAGCGCCTGTAACAGAAGACCATGTAGCATACATACCCTCGCCATAACCTACAGCTGAAAGGACTTTTACACTGCTTTCAGCTGCATAAGTAGTTATAGCTGAGTTAGAGAGGTTAGTAATGAACGCACTTCCTACAGTGCCGGTTACTGCTGTTACTGACATTACTGCTGATGCAGCGATAGCTGCTGCTTTTTTCTTCATTAAAGAGTTCTTCATAGAATTATCCCTCCACGTAAAATAAAAAATAATGATACGTGAGAATGTGCTTTTCCAGACACACATTCTGTGCTGAGCTTCCGGATGCCTGCCATGGAAGCTCAGCTATCATCCCTGTGATTTCCACTGTTTATATTATAAACCAATAGTTGATATAATACAATGATATATAATACTGATTAACTGATATATTGTGTTATACTAATCATAAAATTGTGCATGATATATCATATTTTGTAAAAAGATATTAGCATATACTCAAAAATTGTTATTCAAAGAATATGCTGACCAATTATTGCTATGAAAAAAGGACGCACAAATTATGTGCGTCCCGTTTGAATTATCTGTTTTTACGTCTTTTAGCAAGCTTTTCAGCATACATTTTTGCGTCTGCTTCTCTTACAAGGTATTCAAAGTCGGTATTTTTAGTTGAATCTGTATGATAAATACCCATACTTGCAGAGATAAGGTAAGGTTTTCCCTCTTTTTCATTGTAATTGATAAGCTTCTGATTGAAGTCGCTGCGTATTTTTTCGGGGCTGCATTCTCCCATTATAACGGCAAGCATCTCATCACCGCCAAACCTTACACATAGAGCGTCAGACGGACTTGATTCTTTCAGAGCGGCTGCTATCGTGTGGATAGCGTTATCTCCAGCGCCGTGACCGTAGTTGTCATTTATAGCTTTCAGACCGTCAAGGTCAACGAGTATAACAGTTATAGGTACTTTTTCATTCTCAAGTGACTTTTTGCGCTTTTCAAATTCGTTATTGAAGCTGAGACGGTTGTAAAGTCCGGTAAGAGAGTCGTATTTGTACATACGTTCAATTCGTGAAGTGAGGTAATGCTGATATTTCATATTCACGTATCCGCCGATACCGCTGCCTATGGCGTTTGCAATATGCGGTATCTTGCAGTAGTCCACAACGTCGTATTTTGGCATATGGAAGCATATATATCCGAGCGGAACGTTCATGAATGAGATGACGTTGAATATTATAGGTGAACCGTAACCGAGATATTTGTTGATATCAGGAACTATGTTTTTACGGTCAAAACTGCGCTGCTTGAAAATATTGACATCGCTCTCAAAGAATACATACATATCGTCAACGAAATCCATACGGTTGTTACCGACGTAGTAATTCTGAGTGCAGTTTATGCAGTCTTTATTGATGATGACAGTTATATCCTTTATAACTTCATTGAACATTTTGCAGGCACAGTCGATACTGTCTATCGCACTGAGCATACTTTCAGAAATAGAAGTAAGGGTGATATTATCGTCCTGATAGCGATAGAAGCGGTCGTTGAAGCTGCGTATATAGCTTGCAGCGGCAACAGCCGGATTGGTATGGCATCCGCATGAATCATTTATGATAAGTTCAGGCTCAACAAGGAATGTTCCTGTACAGTCATGATCCTCAGCGAGCATATCAATACATTCGATTATCTTTGGTACAACTCCGGCACTTCCGCAGTAGCTTGATGTAAGGCGTGGGAGACACAGATTTATTTCGTCAACGCCGTCAAAGCCGGTAATCATTACATCATCCGGGATAAGGTAGCCGTGTTCCTGAAAAACAGATGAAACGTTTATAGCCATAATGTCGTTGGCACATATAATAGCTTCAGGGATATTGCCGCTTTCTATAATCTTTTCAGCAGCTTCACGGGCAGGCTGTGCCCAGAAATCGCCGTAGCTTACCATATCCTCAGAGAAATGGATGTCGTTTTCCTCAACGATCTGTCTGAAAACTTTCTTTCGCTCCTCTGAATAGATGTTATTTTTATATCCTGCCATGAAATGTGGTTTTCTGATACTGTGATATTCTATGACATGACGTACAACAGCCTCAAATCCTTTTTTATAATCGAAGCAGATGTTTATACAGCCGTCATATTCAGCGTCCACGACCATAACAGGGACGTTATTCTTTTTTGCTTCGGTGATAATTTTTTCAGTGATGCTTTTATTTTTGATCTTTTCGTGCATTATTATAACGAGGTCGGTGATACTAAAATCTATAAGACCGAAAACAGCAGTTTCAGCCTTGATATTTTTGTCATCCCAGTAAAGGTCAGCGTTTATATTATATATAAACAGCGAGGCATTTTTACTTTTAAGACCGCTGTTCAGTTCAGATATAAAACGGCAGTGTTCGATCTCGTTAAGTCTTGATATACAAAGAGAAACTATTTTGCGTCCATTAAGCATAGTTTCACCACCTTTGTTCAATGATAATTGTCTTACTACACATTATATCATGAAAAGAAGCGAAATTCAACTATCAAGTAATTTGAAGGTTGACAACAAAAGTAAATTTTTTGTTAACATCACATGATTATTAACCGAAAAATAGTAAAAATCGGGGACTTAAAGCGATCTGTTATATAATATTTATATACAGAACCACGTTGTTCTGATATTACAGGGAAAATTCTTTTATAAAATTATACATTTGTATATTTAGCTAAAATTGATTGACTTATTGACAAATAATGATATATGATTTATAATGTATATAAGATTGACTGCTGTTCATCGTCTGCGGTCTGCGTTTCGCCGTTACTTAGCACTAATGCGGCAAAACAGGAAATAGCTTCTGCTTTATCATAAAATAAAGCACGGGCGCTCGGAAAGC
>DEBW01000133.1:6196-10962 GCA_002348905.1 Ruminococcus flavefaciens
TAAGGTTTATTGACAGACTGAAATGCTCAGAGCAGAACGCTCTGAGCATTTTTGTCACTTTTTGCCGCAATTCTTGTCAAATGCAGGATTGCAGGCGTAGAAATTCTTAGAGTTAAGTTTATCCTGTGTTATGCGGAGAGCTTCTCCAAACCTCTGATAATGAACGATCTCACGCTGTCTCAGAAAGCGGATAGGATCACGTACATCAGGATCATCAGCAAGACGCAGGATATTGTCGTAAGTTGTGCGGGCTTTTTGTTCAGCAGCCATATTTTCGTGAAGATCAGTGATGATATCACCCTTTGACTGAAAATAAGCCGCAGTAAAAGGTGCGCCGGAAGCTGCTACCGGATAGATGCCGGCAGTATGGTCAACGAAATAAGTGTCGAATCCGCTTGCCTTTATCTCGTCAGTTGAGAGGTCTTTAGTGAGCTGATAGAGTATAGCCGATATCATTTCAACGTGTGCAAGTTCCTCTGTACCTGCCTTCGACGGCAAAATGCACATCTCCGTTATTGATACTTATACGGGAGTTCATACCTTTTATCGGGGAAAACCTTTCTGAGGAAAGGTTCTTCCCCGAACCCCTTTCCAAAGACTTTTAATTTTGTTTTTTCCGCAATGGGTACTCCAAATATAACAAAAATAGCTCCGTTTTACCGTAAGTGGGAGTACCCATTGCGGAAAAAACGGAGCTAAAAGTTTTAGGAAAGGAGTTTGAGGAACAACCCTTTTTCAAAAGGGGTTTCCTCAATAGAAAGTATAAGTTTCCGTATAAGTATCAGTCGTCTATAGCGCCGATCTCTTTGAGCTGAGCGATGATCTTTTTGATATCGTTAGCCATGAGATCCTCAGGACCTTCAAAATGCTGCTTCATCTTTTCGAGTATCTCAGCCTCAGTGGTATCATTTTCGAGGCAGTCGATGATGAAGCCTGCTGTCTTATTTCCACGTACAAGACCGGAGAATTTAGCTGCACCTGTGGATACGATCATTTTCTCGTCACCGTCATCGTGAGTGATAAAATTGCTGTTGAGTTTCATAATTTTTCATCCTTTCATTCCATTGTATGCGACCTCGGCTGCTTCAATATCCATATTGCAGGCAAGCCGGTAGATCTTGATATTTTTTCCCAGTTTATCAAGAAGCTTCATAGTTTTCAAGAGTTGAACGGGATCAGCAGGGCGGTAGACCTGCTGCATTAGCATGGAGTAAGCTTCTTTTTTTGTGATACAGCTTATGCTGTTAGTCTCGCCACGGGTAAGTATGCACAGACCTTTGAGAGGTACAGACATATTGCAGCCTATTCTGTGCTTGCCGTTGTAAGGAGTACCGTAGGCTATGACCTGTTCGTCTGTCATACGCAGAAGAGGTTTATCATCGTTGACCATAACAGCCCTTTCGCCGAATTTTTCACGCCAAAGCTTTGTATGTGTAGATTTTCCGGTTCCGGAATTGGCTGTAAAGAGGAAGCCTTCGCCGTCAACAGCGATAACGGAGCCGTGGAAAAGAATGATATCGAAGTCGGGCATTTTTTCGGCGATCTTGCGGTAAAAAGCAAGTTCTTCGAGGTAGCCGTCAGTAAAATATCTTACCTCACGACCTTCACTTATGTCATCTTTGGCAGATTTTTCACGTTCAAAGTCGATATCAGCCTGAGAGATAGTGAAAGAGAGCAGAGGTTCGCCGTCCGATTCATAGCCGGCGCAGTATTCGTGAACATCGTTATGTATTGAGTTAAGACTGATGATAATATCTCCGAATTTATATTTTCCGGTAAACATATTTCCTCCTGTGACAGATTATTGAAATACTCACAGGTAACATTATACCATAGTTAGGCTAAAAAAACAATAGCTTTTTGAAATTATTTCACTATATCGAAGCTTACCGAGTAGTTTTCGCATCTGCCGGAGGTTTTACAGGTGAGTTTTACTGTCGGAGAGCCTTTTAAGCGGACTTCGAGCTGACGGCAGGGGAGTACGGTAATATTTTCGAGGACTTCACGGCATATTGAAGTGTTTGGAGTATTGAACGTGAGAAGTTCTTGTATAGCTGACAGAAAATCAGTCTGCTGATTGGCGGCAGATAATTTTTCTTCAAGCTGAGATATTTCATTCTGTATCTGTAGTCTGAGCGTGGTAAATTCATCGTCTGACAGCAGACCGTCAGCGAGTTTACGGCATATATTCAGCTTAGAGCTTTCAAGCTTCCGGAGTTCACGATTCAATCCGGCAATACTTGCTCCGCTGTTCATGGCTTTTGCGTTATTGATATTACAGCTGATGTGTTCAGCCATTTGTTCTGCGTCCGGCAGAAGCAGTTTCAGCGTAAAGCATACAGCTTCAAGCAGAACTTTTTCGTTGACAGAACCGCATTTGCACCCGACAGCCGGACATCTCCACGCATAATAGTCATCTCCGCTGAGCAGTTTTTTCCGGCGCTGTACAAAATTATGTCCGCATAGACCGCATTTTATCAAACCGCTGCACCAGTGCTTTGAGCTGAATCGAGAGGAATCGCAGCTGACAGGCGAGCGCCTTTTAAGCTCGGACTGCGTAAGTTCCCACAAATCCCGTGAAATCACAGGGGAGTGGTGGTCTTTTATGTATACCATTTTCGAGAAGTCGTGCTGATACTTTTTTACATGGTCGAGCGGATCAGGAGTACAGGTCTTTCCCTGACACAAATCTCCGACGTATTTTTCGTTTCGCAGTATCCGGAGTACAGATGTACTGTTCCATTTTCCGCCTCTCAGCGACTGAGCACCGCAGGAGTTCAGCTCGTCAGCAATAGTTCTTGTGCTTTTGCCCTCGGCGGTGTACTTTATAAAGATGCTCCTGACTATCTCAGCACCTTTTTCATTTATAAAAAGTTTGCCGCCGATAACGTCATATCCGAGCATATTTCTTCCGAAAACAACACCTTTTTCCATTTGCCTGCGCTGTCCCCATTTTACTCTTTCAGAGGTCTTGCGGCTTTCCTCCTGAGCGATGCATGACATGAGTGAAAGACGTAATTCACCGTCGGACTGTAATGTGTCGATGCCGTCATTCAGGAATATAACGTTTATCCCAAGCTTTTTAAGCATACGTGTGTACATCAGCGTATCCACGGTATTTCGGGCAAAACGTGACACTTCCTTAGTGATTATTATATCAATAAGACCTTTTTTGCAGTCGGCAATCATGGCATTGAATCCGCTGCGGTTTTTAGTGGTCGTGCCGCTCTTTCCTTCGTCAAAGTATATCTCTGATAGCTGCCAGTTCTTATGGGAGCTGATAAAATCAGCGAAGAATTGCTTCTGACTTTCAATAGAATTTTTCTGTTCATCTTTGTCTGTGCTAACTCTGCAATAAGCTGCTGCACGAAGTATATTATCACTCATATTCCTCACCGTCCGGCATGGTTCTTAGCATTGCAAATTCATCGGAAGTAATCATGCCAAGCTCGTACAGCGAGCGGTATACTCCGGTTTCAGCGGCTTTTTCAAGTGATATATCTGTATGCATATTCTACACCTCCGGTAGAATTTTATGAGAAAAAGTACCGGTATATGCAAAAAACCTTCCGGAATATCCGGAAGGTTTCAAAGTATCAGTTATTTAATAACAATACCCCAGTTTGAGCTTATCTTTTTATACAAACGAACTCTTTCCTTTTTCTTCTGCTTTTTGTAAAAAACAAGGACAGCGACTGCTACAGCAACAGTAAGTACAGCAGCAATGATTATACCAACAACCATTGTTTTGCTGAATACAAGCAGACTAACTACCCAGATAATAGCTGCTATTACGGCAATTATCGGGAGGCAGAATGAAGCGAAGCTTCTGTTCTTGACCTTTATATAATGCTGTATGTCCTTGATTGAAAGCATTTCGTAATTACGAGCAATGAAGTTATCCGGCTGAGCCCATTTGCAGAATGCGGCAAGACTATCAAACTTAGCCGTATAATCCTGATAATCATGGAACTTTTCGTTGAAACGGGCAACACGGTATGTTACATTGACACTTCCACCAGAATTATTCTCGGCATCCATAACGTGAATTATGGTTCCGGTCTCAGCCTGACCTTTAATATTCTTTGTTACAAGAAACTTACGGTCAACTGCTTCATCTATATTTAGCAAATGAGTCATAAATATACCTTCCTTGACATTAATAATTTGAACAGTACTTTGTACAAAATTGCGCTTTTATCTGATTATGTAACACTATAATTATAACATATCGACTATAAAATTGCAAGTGAAAATACTAAGTGAGCATAAATATTATGTTTTAGACAAAATCACCACTTGCTTAATAGTACGTTATTGTTCATATAGTATAAACAACATAAAAACGTTCAGTCATGCAGCTGATCTGTCAAAATATTTTGTTACCGCCTCAGCTCCGTTTAAAGAGGAGGCGATAAAGACGTTACATTTCTGATTAACCTTTTTTAAGTGAATTGTTAGCCTTAGCGACTTTTTTTCTTTCCTTAGCCTGCTTGAGCATTTCAGCCTTGGATAAGTTTTCGCCGTTTCCAGCATCGTCAACACCCGGAATCGGGGCATCGTCGTCATCGAGGAAGTTTGAAAGACGCTTCTTGAATGCGCTGCCGCTTTCGCCAGACTGCATTACGCTGCTTGTAGCTCCTGGAGTTCCAAGCATAACGGAATTGCGGTAAACTGAGCTGTGACCGCCAGCTGCACCGTAAGGATTAGCCTGTGGGAAGCTGCCCTGCTGCTGATATACTGAACCGTGAGTACCGCCAGCATAT
>DEBW01000133.1:11044-12987 GCA_002348905.1 Ruminococcus flavefaciens
CCCTGCTGAGGGAAACCGCCCTGCTGAGGATAACCCTGCTGAGGGAAACCACCCTGCTGAGGATAACCACCCTGCTGTGGGAAGCCGCCCTGCTGAGGGAATCCACCCTGCTGAGGGAAACCGCCCTGCTGAGGGAAACCACCCTGCTGAGGGAAACCGCCCTGCTGAGGGAAACCGCCCTGCTGAGGGAATCCACCCTGCTGAGGCATACCCTGCTGCTGAGCATACGGATTATTGAATCCGCTTGCGCCCTGCTGCTGAGCGTCAGCCGGCTGATCGTAGAAGGACTTGATCTCTCCGCCCTGTCCGCCGTTTGAAGCAGCGAATGGGTTTGAGTCATCTACATCGAAACCGCTTGCGAAATCTGCCGGAGCACCAAGAGGAGTATTAGCTGCTGCCGGAGCTGCTTCTGCTGATGCAGCTTCTTCAGGAGCGTCAACATCGTCAAATCCGCTGAGGAACTCCTCGTTTGCATTAGGAAGAAGGCTTGCTGCCGGAGCTGCTTCTTCAGGGGAGAGAACGACTTCACAAGTGCCGTTTTCAGGAGCTGCCTTGATGAGTATGCGCAGCGCCTTTTCATTTGCGTCAAAGCAAGCGTGATCTTCATCGAGTGTTACGATGATGAGCTGCTTTGCCTTTGCACCGGAAAGTACCAGTGACATTGCAGCGATAGTATCGGCAGAAACGATCTCAGGAGAACCTTCGTTTATTGATAAGCTTGTGATACCTGAATACATATCGCCTGTGTTTGCAACTATAAGTGCGAGGCAGGCATCAGGATCATCCGCATAACTTGGGTTCTTCTGTCTGATTATCTCTGCGAAATTTTTCGCTGTTTCGTAGAGTGCTGAAATATCCATATCAAACACCAATTACCTTTCTGTAGGATTTATTCAGGCTTTTGTATGCCTTTTATTCAACTTCAACGTGCTTTTTGAGCCTTTCAGCTTTTCTGTCAGCGGCACGTTTTTTGTTTTCCTGAACCTCAGAAGCGATAAGTTCACGTTTTTCAAAGAGCAGCTCAGCATCGAATACGCATGAGAGTGATATATCATCCTCAGTGCCGAAATGAGCACGCTTTGTGAGATTGTTTACTATTATCCTCTTGAAGTTTTCGAGGTCTGAGAGCTGACTTGTGATTATCGTATGATAATCAAGAAAGTCGAACTCACTGCCGAAAGATGTGTAAAGTCCGTCAGTAGATGTAAACATTGCTATGAGCTTCTGACCGCTGCGGTAGAAGCTGCTGAACATACCGACAGCGTTGGAGTTGCACATTGATGCAGTAACGTTAGCAGGAGCGGCTTCGTTATACTCCATAGGCATTACAGCCTTGCCGTCGTCGAACAAAGCAACGAGAGTTCCGTCACCTATCTGTACGCCAAAAGTGAAATTCTTGGCGGCTATACCAGCGATAAGGGTAGAGCCGTAATACGACTCAGGTGGGATAGCTTCAAATTCCTCATCAGTGAATTTGCTGCGTTCTTCCGCAGTAACAGGGTTCTCCTCAAGATGCTTGGTGACCATGTCATTCCAGTCAGTGATTATCTGTTTCTGGATATTCTTGATGATGAGCTTGTTGTTATCAGGGAAGTTCTCTTCAAACTTTTCGAGATCCTTGTAGAATCTGTCGATTGTCTGTATAGTTGCCTCAACGGCAAACTTTGAACCCATGTTGCTTCTGAAATGCTTTTTGCTGCCATGACCATCGGCAACTACGGCGATAGCGTAGTTGTCGCATACCTTAAAGGCAGAGCTGTCCTGACAAACCAGACCTGTTTTTTCATGACTGGCACCCTTTACAGAGTGACTGAAACCTTTAAACATTATTATTCAGGACTCCTTCCAGTAGTATTTTTTAGTTAGGGCAGTTAATATTACCAACCTGTATCGAAAGGAACGTCATCTGTTTCAGCCTTATTAACGAGATCCTGGATCTGCTG
>DEBW01000133.1:13092-13461 GCA_002348905.1 Ruminococcus flavefaciens
GTCATACTCTTACTGCCGATCTGTGATGAAGTAACAGCGATGATCTTGATCATCTGAGCGAGCTGACCGCCTGAATAAGCGTGAACAACTGTATCAGCTGAGCCTGTGAATTCTGCAAGAACGTTGTCNNTTAGCTTCGCTTCCGATACCGAGAGCAGCTTTAAGACCGAACTTGTACCAGCTGTTGTTCTTGAGCTCACGAAGACCAGACTTATAGTCATCGGAAGGATAACCGTCAGTCATAAGGAATATAACTGGAGCGAAAGAAAGTGAAGGAGAGTTGAGGAATCCGTTTCTGGACATTCTTGCATTGAGCTCCTTGAAAGCAGCACCAAGGCTTGTAACACCGCTTGCACGGAGTCTTGCCCA
>DEBW01000133.1:13569-14654 GCA_002348905.1 Ruminococcus flavefaciens
GTATCAGCCTCGCCGACCTTTCTTATCTCGGGGATAAGCTCTTCCATAACGGTATTGAGCTCACCCATCTTCTTGCCCTTCATACTTCCTGAAGTATCAATAAGGAAGAAGATAACGAGACTTTTTCTTGAAACACCGGTAGCACTGAGGGGATCATCATCAAAATCGAGAGGATCGCCTGCAGGCATAGAGTTTTCTGTCGGCTCAAAGGCGTCAGTAGCAGCATTCATGTTCTGCTCTGCAATATTTTCATTATTCATAAAATACATCCTTTCAGTTAGCATCAATTAAATTTGGGCTTTGATCTCACCGAAGTCGATCTCCAGACCCTGCCAAACGGGGAAACCTTTTCCCGGAGCAATATCGTAAAAAACGCCATCTGGCATTTTTGCACGCCATTTTCTGTCTGAACAATTCTTTATGCCGAGCACGCCGGGCTTGAGCTTATTCTCAACAAGCTCACCGGCAACCTTCATGAACTCTTCTGAATCTGAGCTTATCTCGCATTCATAGAACTTGCATCCTAAGAAGAGAGGCATACGGTTTTTGCGGTTGCTGAATCCGAGTGTTGCGAATTCCATGCCGCATTTCGGGCATTTGAATGTTTTATCGTCGGGCTGAACGAACATTGAAGCGAAGTTTGTTCTTCCGCAGCCGCACATGATTATCTCAGAGCGGAGACGGATAAAGAGCTTCTGCCATTCGTTCTCGATGATACGCTTTGTAGGATCGCTGATACCGGTGGTAAATGAGCGAACGAAAGCGTCTTTTATGTAGTCCGGATAGATTCTCCAGAACTTTATAACGTTGTCATGGATACCTCTTACCGGACGGTTAGAAGCATCATTAGGGTCATAAACGAATACTGCGTTCTGACCGTAGTGCTTAAGCTCAGATGATTCTGTAAGGCAGACATCACGAACTACCTTTTCACCTTCCATAGGATCGCCACGGAAGAGGAGCTTGAACAGAACGACAGCAAGAGAGTACTTATCGGTCTGTACATTAGGCTGAGCGATACCTCTTACGACCTCAGGAGCCATGTAACCAGGCTTACCGCCGATACCGAAGTTGCTTCCGTCAGG
>DEBW01000133.1:14713-24791 GCA_002348905.1 Ruminococcus flavefaciens
CCGTCGTTAAGGTCCTGATAGCTCTTTCCGGCTCTGTGGAGGAGACGGAAGCAGTTAACGATATTGATAACTGCGGTTATCATTGAGTTGAGGCTGTTGAACTTGACGTTTCTCTTAACAGCTCTGCCGGTGAGAGGATCTATTTCAAGCTTGTATGTGTTGAGTATATCAACGAATGAGTCGAAACCGTCTGGCTTCAGATCCATTATGTATCCGAAAGTGCCGTCCTCGGCTTCTTTAGTGAGGTACTTAGGCCAGAGGAACTTATTGTTCGGAGGGCCGTCCTCGATATTTTTCTTAATATTCTTGCGGAAGTCCTTAGGCTTCTTCATTTTATCAATATCGTACCATTTCAGCGCCCACTTCTGTCCGTTGAACCTTACGAGGTAAACGGTACCCTGACCGCCGCTGCCGATAACACTTAAAACTTTGGCTTTTCCGCCGAATTCCATTTCGACTTCCTGACCAATTTCAAGCTCTGTCATTAAATCTCATCCTTTCTATGGTTGTGTCGCTGAAAGCAGCGCATTATTCGTCATCATCATCAATGCCCGGAGTAGTAACAAGTCTGAACATCATGCGGTTACTAAGGCAATATTTGTGTACGTATGAGTTCTCGAAGCAGTGTATAGTAAGCTGTGGGCAGTACGAGAACGCATTAGCGTCGATAAACTTGACGCTGTCAGGGATGTAGAGCTTTCTGAGCTTTTCGCAGCCTGAGAAAGCTTCAGCGCCGATACTGCTTACGGTATCAGGTATCTCGATAGTTTCAAGGCTTGTACAGAATGAGAATGTACTATCCTCTATTTCAAGGACACCGGAAGGTATCTTTACTGTTACGAGCTTAGCGCACTGGCTGAAAGCACCCTGTTTGATAACTTTGAGCGAATCAGGGAGTTCAAGTCCTCTGAGGCGCTTGCATGAGGAGAAAGCGTAGTCACCGATAGCGATGAGTGTATCAGGGAGCTTGACGGTTCTGAGTGAACCAAATCCGTCGAAGCAGAAGTTTTCGAGTTTTGTATATCCGCTTGCGATTTCGATATTGCTTCGGATACGATACTTTATAGCATCTATAGGACGGAATATCTTGGTATCAATAGTCAGAACGGTTTTCTTTTCCGGCTCCGGTTCAGGTTCTTCATCATCCGGGAGCATTCTCATAGGTGATTCATAAGGCCAGCCCAAGAGGTATGTGAAGCAGGCGAGAACGAATTCTGCTGCATTTTCTGCAAGAAATACATCGCTGAGCATATAGCTCTTAGCTTTCATAATGGCGATCTCTCTGTTTTCATCTTCGAGAAGCATCCTGAATACGCCCTGATCGTACATATTCTGGAGCAGTCTGCGTTCCTTGTCATAATCCGGAACGTGGTCATAAAGCAGACCGGCAAATTTAGTTTTGTTTACAACATCACGAGGCCCGTTATCAACAACGATAGCCCTGAGTTCATGCTGAAATTCCATTGTATTCTCAAAGCCTTCGATGACCTGCGGTACGGGAGCGCCGCAGTTCGGGCAGGCAACGTACTTGGGTTTGAGTTCAGCACCGCATTTTTCGCACTGCATAATTTCCCTCCTGACAATGGTGCTCAGAGTAGATTTCATAAGGAAGTTCTGAGCCCTGATAGTAGATCTTTTATTGCATAGCAAGGAGTAACATCTGTAAAGAAAAGATCCAATCCCTTACTGCAAGATTCAGGTGTGAAAGAAGCGATAGAAGAGGATACATCATAGCACCCGGCTTACAGTTAGTTTTGTAACTTTAACTGAATATATTCAATTACAGATACACACATTATTTATAACTTAATTATATCACTTATTTGAAATGATGTCAAGGAAAAAAACGCCGAACATAGCGAGAGTTTTTGAACATGGTGCACAAAAACCTCAGTCCGGCGCTTTACATTCTGTTGCAGAATGATTCAATTTTGTGATAAAATAAACGAAATATACTAAATGTTATTTCGCAAATTTACTGTTCAGTAGTCTTTACAAGAACCTTGTTAAGCTCTTCAACGAGTGAGGTTATCTCACCGATAGACTTTGTGATAGTCTCAGAGCTTTCGTTTGTGATAGTAACGTTATCATCGAGACTGCTGAAAGCATCAATAGTCATATTGAGTATGCTTATGAGCTGATTTACGCTGTCTGAATCCATAGTAGCGTTGTCCTTGCAGAAGGATACAACGTTTTCGAGGAGATCCTTAACTACGGAAGCACGATCCTTTGTAGCGGATGTGGACTCGTCGATAGTAGAAACGCTTGTGGAGATAGTGCCGATATCGTTCTTGAGCTTGTTTGAAAGTTCGAGACACTGTGCAGTTATCTCAGCGAGCTTTTCGTGCTGGAGAGCGAGAGTTGAGTGCTTAGCAAGAAGTACAGACTTAGCGTGTACGAGACAGTTTGCAGGTGTATTCAGACCACGGTGGATAGCGATAGCCATTTCACGACATGAATCGAAACCGCAGGCATGACAGTCGTAGTGTCTTTCGTCTTCCGTATGCATACCCATCTTCTCATAGATAGGTTCGAGCTGCTGAACAGTCGGGAGCGGAGTAGGAACAGAAGGCTTGTAGTTACGGAGGAAGTCAGTAACTCTGAGCTCGTCATCGAACTTCTTGAAGAGCTTATCGTCTGTTCTTCCGCCGAGGAGTCCGCCGCCTGACTTACGTCTGCTCTTAGCCTCCATTTCGATTTGGCGCATAGTAGCCATAACGTCGAAAACGGTCTGATTTGTATTTGAAGCTGGACCTATATTACATCCGAATTCACATGACAGAACGTCAAATACCTGAGGATGCTTTGATTCAGGCATTCTTGCGTACATATCAAGCTCACGGTAAACCTTGTGTACACCTTCGGAAGTTGTGATGTTGAGTTCAGGATTTCTGAGCCAGAGGTTGTCACGAAGTCCGCCTGGACGAGGATAGATGCTTCCAACCTGTCCCTGCTGGTCATCGAACTTGTACTCGTAATCGTCGCCTGAATCGGCTGGGATGCTGATGCCGTTGCGCTCGAAGTAGTCCATGAGCTTGCTGATAGTAACGTTGTATTCAACAAGAGCAGTATCGTCGAACTCGATTCTCTTTGCGATACATGGAGAAATGAGAGCGATAGGGTTGTTTCTTCTGAGATACTTCTTTATATATATAGCGCTGCAGGCGATAGGGCTGTGGATAGGGGAGATGTTCTGGAGCAGCTTAGGCTGGTACATCTCAACGTATTTTACGATAGCAGGGCAGGTCTGAGTAACAACGTTGCCGATGCTTCCCTGGTCGATAGTTTTGAGGTGAGCCCATGTGCATATATCAGCACCGAGGGATACATCGTATATAGTACATCCCTGTTCACGGAACCAGTCAAGAACGCCCTTCCACTTTGTAGGGAGAACGGACTTGAGAGCAGGATCAGCCATGATAATGAGCTTTTCCTTTATGATATGGGACATACATTCTTCGGTATCGTCTATGTAATCTCTTGCGCCGTGGTTGCAGGTGCGTACACATTCGCCGCAGCCTACACAACGGTCAGGATTGACGGAAGTGATGAATCTGCCGTCATCGAGCTGTTTGACGATATTTGCTTCCGGTGCCGGACAGCTTCTGACACAGGTATTGCATCCGACGCATTTTTCCGGCTTTACTATAATAATATCATTCATAGCGGTTTAACTCCTTAAAATTGGTACATTTATTGGTGTGGATCGTCACTTCTTTTTGTTAAGTGCCTGAGCCTGAGCAGCGAGAGCAGCAAGGTCTATCTTTCCGCCCTTTTTCTTATCAGAAGCGTCGTTCTTTTTGTCGTCGGCTTTTTCTTCAGCCGGTTTCTCTTCAGCTTCTTTTATTTTGCCGCTTTCTGCGTCTTCTGATTTGGTCTTATTGCCGATAGATTCAGCCATTTGTCTCAGTTTGTCGAGAGCGTTGTTTCTCTTTTCCTTATCCTCTGAATCAAAATCAAACTGTTTCTTCGGCGGTTCAGGATATTCAGGAGCATAATGCTTAGGAGCTTCAAATACAGGAGTACCGCCCTCTTTGAGGGTAGCTTCTGTTACACGGAGAAGTTCTTCACACTCATAAAGGTTGCCTACGCCCATTTCCTCGAACTTCATGATAGCGTCCTTGAAGTCGTTGATCTGTTTGCCGAGACTGAGAACTTTATCAAGTACAGTAGCTCTGAGGTTATCGTTAGCCTTATCCATATCGCTTGCATTGTTCTTGGCTTTTGCGATTATCTCAGCAGCTTTGCGCTCAGCTTCGTTTATTATATTAGCAGCTTCATCATTAGCGAAAGTTATAGATTTTTCAGCAGCTTTTTTGGATTCAGACTCTATCTCCTGAGCCTTCTGTTTTGCAGCGGATTCCAGCATATCAGCGGTCTTTTTAGCTTCGATGAAAACAGCGCTGAGAGCGAGGGCTTCATCGCCTGCCTGAGCGGCAGTGAGCTGATTATTAGCGGAAGTCAGCTTATCGTTGATAGCAGTAAGTTTTTCGTGGAGCTGTTTTATCTCCTGCTCATACTTTCTGTTATCCTCTTCGGCAGCTTTGAGTTTTGTGGCAAGAGTGTCATTCTGTACCTGGATCTCAGTAAGTTTAGCTCTTTCTTCTGCGAGAACTGCTTCAAAGTTCTCCTCAGCGGAAGTACCTTTTTTGTAGCCTTCTATCAGGAGCTTATTCTCTCTGAGTTCGTTCTGGGTGCTGAACATCTGAGTGTTAAGATATTCAAGCCTGCGAATGACTTCATTCTTGTCAAAACCGCCGAAAGTAACGGTTTTTATAAAATGCGATTCAGCCATTTTCTGATCCTCCTTATGTGTACAGCGAGGAAAAAGCACCATACACTCTCTGTTTCTATATACATTATTATTATACTACATTCTGAAATTAAAGTCAATATATTTCAAAGAAAAAGTGAGATTTGTTTTATACACATCATACAAAGTGAAATACGACCTGTCTCATGCTGAAAAAAGCCCGTAATAAAGAGAAACGGGCACTTTTTAGTGCCCACATGATACAAAAATATATTTATGGTCTGCCGGATATTACCAGTCAGATTCGCATGAATTTATAAGAGCCTGTACTTCCGGCTTGTTATATAAGCCAAGGTCAAAAAGTTTGTCAGACTGCTTGCGTGTTATCTTTCCTGTCTCAGAATGTACATACTGACCATGGCGGCGTTCTCTTCCGTCCCATGAGTCGATAACTTCTATCCAGCCTTTTCTGTGAAGAGTCATTTCCGGGAACTTTGAAGAAGGATAGAATGTACGGGCGATAGCCTCAGCACATCTGTTGTGGTTAGTGTAGCTGCAGGAATATGTTTCGCCGTCGGGAGAGATCCAGCCGAGGTGAAATGCAGGATCGTTATGCTTGAACATTCTTTCAAGCGGAAGCGGAAAGGGTTTATCCGACTCGATAAGCTCAACGAAATGTGAATCATTGGGGTCAAAGCTAAAATATCCGCCCTTGCCGTCGAGAACAATTGGGAGTTTGTCTTCTGTGATCGTTTCAAAGCCAGTACCTTTGAGCTGACGCATAGTATCTATGTACCTGTAGCAGTACTGACCAGTTTCTGATTTGTATACAGCATATTTTTTCATGATCTGACCTCCTTTTCATGAAATTTACGAATACTTTTCTTTATATATATTTTACTCCTTTATAGAGTTTTTGTCAAGTGAGGATCCGCAATTATTGGTCAGTTCAGACAACTTAATGCAATAATTGATAAGCATACTATCTGATATAGCAAATAATATCATAGTACAATAAAATGAATATTAAAGTTAGACAAAAATTCAGTGAATAAACTGGTGAAAAAGTGAATTAACGATTAGAATAAATGCCGATAAACTTAAAAGAAAGCTTACTAAAAATCATTTACAGTTTACTCAAAAACATTTTTTTAAACATCCCTCAAAGTAATATTAATACATTGTGTATTAAATAAATGTAAATACTGCAAATTCGTGGAAAATACATGATTTATGGCTGCCGGAAGATTTTTTCCGACAGCCATTTTTTGCGATATAACGGTATGTTAAAATGGAATAGATATATAAAAATTACATATTAACAACAGTGTTTATCATGTTACCGCCGTTCATCTTGGCATTTCTCATTGTTGTGTCAAGCTTAACAAGGAGAGAGTTTACGTTGAGGCAGTCGCCAGGGAGATAGTGGTACATAGCACCTGATACTGTAAGCTGAACGCTGAGGTTGAGTACAGTGTAAGGGCTGCTCATTACTGCCTGGATGTTCTGAACGAGGTTCATAGCCTGGCTCTCAGTGATGTCTCTGTTGAAGATGAAGCAGAACTCATTACCTGTGATATTGTAGATTTCAGCAACATCGCCGAATTCAGCCTTGAGCTTTTCTGATACAGCAGCGAGGTACTCATCGCCGAAGTCGTAGCCGTATGTATCGTTGATGATACGGAAGTTATCCATATCGAATACAGCAATATTGAATCTGTCTGATTCAAGTCGCTCGGCAACATCGTTATCAAGCGCATATCTGTTCTTCATACCTGTAAGAACGTTTGTGACCGCAAGGTCTGATGCCTTCTGTCTTGTGGACTTGAGTCGAGCACCAACTTCCTGGAGGTTCTTCTCACGCTCTTCAAGCTCACGTCTAACCTTAGCAGCGTATCTTGCGATGAGCCAGATGGATAACTCACCGAGGATAAGAACGGATGCCATAACGATTTCAACAGTAGCGAAAGCTGTTTTGAGCTTGCCCTGCTTCTGCTGTACATCAGCGTTAACGATTTCGATACAAGCGAGGAGCATCTGCTGAGCTGAAACCTGCATAGGAGTTACGTCCTGAGTGTACTTAGCCTGGATCTGTCCGCCGATCTTTTTAATGTTTTCAGCGGTCTGAGGGCCTGGATTCTGGTACTCAGCCTGGATCTGCTGGTAAAGTGACTGCACTTCTTTGAGCTGTGAGTTATATGAGTTGAGGTATGTCTTAGCATACTTAAAACGTCTTCTGGCGTTATCAGGCATATTCTCAAAAGATTCAAATCTGTTGATCTGTGCGTTGATAGCTTCGAAGAGAGGGCCTATCTTTGCAGCGTGTTCAGCCGGTACGCCGACGTTGCCCATGAGTGAAGTAACTTCAAGGTTAACTGTCTGAAGGTTTGCGTTGATCTGGTTGATGCAGTTCATGGTATTGGATGTCTGCCTCATGATCCTCTGGTTGTTACCGTAAAGATAAGAGGTTTGGAGCATATTTGAAAGAACGACCACGAAAAGAAGTATAGCGGCGAATATATACGCATTGTTGTATCCGCCTTTTCTTTCCTGATTCTGAGATTTATTTTTAGCCATTAGTTGTTACCTCCGATTTTTTCAGGATAGATAAGAAGCTGAACGATATCGCTGTTGAGGTTTGATGAGTCAACCCATGTAACACCTGTGTCAACCTTTGCCGGAATATCGCCAGAGCCGAGTGCTGCGTTCTTTGCTGTTCTTGTTGCAACGTATCCCATAGAGTATGGGTTGTGGATAACTGTACCGTCGAGAGTGCCCTGTCTTAAATACTTGAGCTCTTCTTCATCAGAGTTGAATCCTACAACGATTATGTCGTTGGACTTGCCGTATTCTTCAACAGCTTTGCACGCACCAACAGTATTCTGTGTATTTGTGGTGTATATGATCTTGAGGTCGCTGTTATCATCCATGAGCTTCTTTGCAGCTTCATAAGCCTGGTCTGAATTAGCGCAGCGGTCTGCTTCAATGAAGAACTGCTCGATCATAGCAGCAGTTTCGCCCTCTGATCTTGCCTTCATAGCTGAACCGCCCTGCTGAGCCTGAGAAGCATCCTGTCCTTCAGCAGCAGCCTGTCCATCACCCTGAGCCTGTCCCTGAGCAGCACCCTGAGCCTGTCCCTGTGCAGCTGCATCGCCGCCTTCTGCACCTTCTGCACCTTCAGCGGCAGCCTGCTGCTGCATTATAGCAGCTCTCTGCTCGTCGATGTAATCAGCGAGCTTGCTTGAAAATTCTGTTCTGAATGCATCGATACGGGCATCAGCAGTAGAAGCGGTATGTCCGATGATACCTATTTTACTTGCAGGTCTTCCGCCTGTACCGCCGTTCTCACTGTTGTTTGCGATCTGTAAAAGTTCATATGTGTTACGTGCAGCAACCTTACCGGCATCGGTATCGTTTGATGAAATAAGTGAAGCTACCTTGTCAGATGATACGGCAGAGTTGATAGTTACGACCTTTATGCCTGCTGTATCAGCCTTATTGATATAGTCGTTGAGAGCATCAACATCATTTGGAGCAAGAATGATAGCTTTTACCTTCTGCTCGATTGCTTTGTTCAGAAACTCCTGCTGGCTTGCGTAGTCATTATCACCTGTAGCGCAGTAGTAGACCATCTCGTAGCCGAAGTCATCGCAGGCATCGACAACGCCCTTCTTAACATCTTCCCAGAAAGCAACTTTTGTATCTTTACAGATAAGCGCTATCTTTCCGTTAGGAGCTTTTGAGTTTCCTTTTTTTCCGCAGGCGGTAACTGAAGCGATCATTGATGCAGAGACCGCACAAACCGCAAACTTCTTGAAGATGTCTTTTCTCTTCATTTTGTTCATGAAATGAACCTCCTCTTAAATTATTATTTCTCTCTTTTGCGTTTGCGGGTCAACGTTTCAGAGAAAGAAGACAGACAAAAGTATGTGGAATTAGTGGAACGTATCACCTGATTACCCCCACAACGGACAGGTGCAATTTTCAGTATAACTATACTTTGGTACTGCCTATGTTTTTTTACACAATTATATTTTACCACACATTGAAAAAAAGTTCAATAAATAATTATAAATATTCCGTTTGCATTTTTGCCAATAATTTTTTTTGATTTATAGTAAGAATCAATAATTTCTTTACTTTCAGTAATTTATCACAACGAAACAACCCAACGTAAAGCCTGTAACTGATAAATATTTAAAAGTTTATTACAACAAGTAAATATGCATTTTTATGTATAATATACCTATATCTGTAAGCAGTCCTTTCACTTCCGCATACGGCATCACATACCTCTGATTAAGATACCTCAGCGAGGCTGCTAATTCTCCGTCGGGACCGCCAAGCTGTGAAATAATGACCTTAGCCATGCGGGGATCGGGATTTTTAATTTTTACGGGGTACTGGAGTTTATTGCCGTATCCATGTTGTACATAAGGGTTATAATAGATCCGCACTCAGTGCAAGTTTTGGAAACGGCTTGTTTCTGCACTTTTTTTCGGTCTTGCAGTAGTATATCTTCTTTATGAACGTGTGGAGCAGTCTGTTTTTTTCTTCGGCATCTGAATCTGTAAAGCTGTTGATGATGTATTGCAGGCTCATGACAGCTTTATCGGGCGGAAGCTGCGGAGGTTTCTGTTCACTGTCAATTTCCTTGATAGCATCTTCAAGCGCTTTTATCTTTTCGTTGACTATTTTTGAACGTTCCAAAAATGTATTTTTATTGTATATTTCCTGTTCAAGCAGGTCATAAAGTCTTGAAAGCTGACGCTTCGCCTTTTCAAGTTCTGCCAAAAGCGGAGCTTTTTTGTCAGGTGTGCTGCTTAACTCTTTAACTGCTTTGTATTGAAGCTTTTCAAGCTGCCTGATACGGTAGCGTAAAGCGGCGATAACAGCCTCGTCTATGGCTTCCGTGCCGGAGCTTACTATTTTTCCACGGCACTCCCTGTAGACACACAGCATATGCTCGTGACCGCTGCCTGCGATGAACCGGCGTTTCAGCTGGTGTCCGCAGTTTTGGCAGTAAAGAATATTGTGGTAGTAGTTGAGCAGCTTATCATTCGGGTGGAGTTGAGCGGCAGGAGCTTTAAGCTTTTTCTGTTGAGCAGAGTTGAAAACTTCCTCGCTGATTATCGGTTCATGAAGTCCTTTATAGAGCGTATCACCGTTTGACTTCGTTTTCCAGCCGACCATTCCGCAGTACAGCGGATTTGAAAGTATTTTCCTGATGCTCGGATATTCCCAGTATTGGCTTTTCTGCGGACTGATACCCATTCGGTTAAGCTCGTTTGCGATGAACTTTGCACCGTGTCCGTCGAGATAAAG
>DEBW01000133.1:24827-25058 GCA_002348905.1 Ruminococcus flavefaciens
GTCGAGATAAAGGCTGTATATCAGCCTGACTATCTCAGCTTGCTCCGGCACTATTTCGAGAGTATGCACTTTCGGTTCAGGATTTATCTTGCGGTATCCGTAAGGAGCGGATGTGCTTATGTAGTTGCCTTCCTTGACAGAAGCCAGTCTGCCAGCCTGCATACGGCGCTTGATAGTCTTATACTCACGGCGGCTCATGAACAGTGAAAACTCGAAGTATTCCTCGTCAAA
>DEBW01000133.1:25279-25596 GCA_002348905.1 Ruminococcus flavefaciens
GCTATACTGTCTCCGCTGACTATCTCTTTGTATATCCTGACTATATTGAGCTTCTGCTTTTTTGCAAGTTCCATGAGCATATTTTGATGACGGGCGAGAGTTTCACCTTCTCCTCTTGATTCAGCTTCGGCATCTGCTCTTGATTTTCGCAGATACATACAGTATTCATTCATCTTTTTCTCCTTTCGTGGCTGTGTAATGCCGATTACAGTATAGTATATAGCAGATCTGAAAGAATGATTCAAGAGAGATGTCTCCGCACAGCAGAGCCTGTAATTATCATAAAAACTATACAGAATACGGGGTGCAGGGGACTG
>DEBW01000133.1:25787-30820 GCA_002348905.1 Ruminococcus flavefaciens
TTGATTTGCGAGCAAATCAACGTTAATTTCCTGATTAGTAAATTCTATTGTTGTGATTTGTATAAATATTTTATAAAATAATTACAATCATTCAAGCTGTACAAGCGGTAACGCATACAATTAAGCGAAAGGAGCAGATATTATGGCAAAACAGAAAAAGGAACTTCCCTCACTGTGGGAGCGCTCAGAATATGACGTAATAAGCGAGACAGAGACTGAAACTGAGCTTATTGCTGTACTTAGAACAAGATACAGCGGAGCAGAAGTCATCTGCCATATTCCGAAGCATACAAAGGAGGAAGATGAAAAGATAGCATCGGATGTTACATATGCGCTGATGCAGACAGCGTATACCGGTCAGGATATCAGCCATATGAAAAGTATGGAGATATTAACAGACTGACTTTTCAACATATGAAGCAAGCCCTGTGGAAAACTCACAGGGCTGTTTTTATTTATGTTAAATTATTGAATCGTTCTATTGAATGAGTGATTCCAGAGCTGCAAACAGTGCATCATTATCAATCGGCTTGCTTAGATGTGCGTTCATACCGGCTTGCAGGCTTCGCTGAACGTCCTCATCGAATGCGTTTGCGGTCAGAGCGATAATGGGTATAGTATTTGCATCACTGCGGTCAAGGGAACGTATCATCGCTGCGGCTTCAAGACCGTCCATCTCCGGCATACGGATATCCATAAGGATAGCGTCATAATAACCGTTCTCGCTTGCTATGAACCTGTTAACGGCTTCTCTGCCGTTGCTTACATGGTCGCAGGTTATCTCACGCATAGCCAGTACCATTGTCATTATCTCAGCATTTATCTGAACATCTTCAGCAAGAAGGATATGTCTGCCTTTCAGTTCTGTTTTAGTTTTTTCAGACTTTGAATTTTTCTTCTTTTGCAGAGCACTCCGGAATTCCTCGATGATATTATTTGCAAACAGCGGTTTGGCTATAAAGCTGTCAACTCCTGCATTTATAGCCTCGTCAAGAACATCGTCCCAGCGGTAGGCTGTAATGATTATGATTGCGGATTCGTGACCGACTATCCTGCGTATGTTGCTGGTCGTCTCGATTCCGTCCATGTCGGGCATTTTCAGATCGACGAGTATCAGGTTATACGGGTTTGCCCTCGCATGGCGCAGCTTCACCATTTCTATAGCTTCAAAGCCGGAATAGGCTATCTCACATGAGATACCGATTTTTTCAAGTATAAGCTTTGCGTGTTCGCAGGCAACAGGATCATCGTCTATGACAAGGACGCTGATATTATTTGTATCAATAACAAGCTCATCGCTTTCATCGTGTATTCTTTCGGAGTCCATAAGTGTTACAGCAACGATGAATGTCGTACCTTCGCCTTTAACGCTTTTGACATCGATATTACCGTTCATCATCTCGATAATGCTTTTGGTTATCGCAAGTCCAAGACCTGAACTGCCGAATTTGTTGGTAGCGGAGCTGTCCTCCTGACTGAACGAATCAAAGATATGCGGCAGATATTCCTTGCTTATACCGATACCAGTATCGGTGATAGTGAAGCGGAGAGTGGACTTTTTGTCAAACTGTGCTGTACGCTCAACAGTCAGGTTGATACTTCCACCCTCATGAGTGAATTTAACAGCATTGCCAAGAATATTGATGAGTACCTGTTTCAGCTTCATATTATCGCCGATGTAATGGTCGTCTACCGAGCCATTAATATGACAGTTATACTGCAAGCCCTTTTCAGCGCTCTGAGTGCTGAACATCGTATTTATCTGTTCGAGCAGCTTTGAGAATGAAAACTCCTCATTTTTAAGAGTAAGTCTGCCTGATTCTATCCTTGACATATCGAGGATATCGTTTATAAGTGCAAGCAGATGATTGGCTGATACGCCTATCTTTTCAAGGTGTTCTCTGGTCTGCGGAGAAATATCAGCGTCGTTGAGAGCAATGCTGTCAAGACCGATTATAGCGTTCATCGGAGTTCTTATCTCGTGGCTCATACTTGAAAGGAAAGCAGTCTTTGCCTTGCTTGCTTCCTCGGCGGCGGTAAGCGCATCGCTGAGAGCCTGACTCTGAGCCATTTGCTCACGCATTTCATCATCAATGTCAGTAAAGCCTGCTCCGATAGCGTGTACAATGTGGTCGCTTCTGTCCTCGGCTCGGCGTACACCGGCTATACGAAGCATTTCAAAGCTCTCTCTGCCGTTGTTGGTTATGAGATAACGGCAGGTCAGAACAGTTTCGTTTTCGAGCCTTTTTCTTATGTTATCAGGTGAAATGAAGCGGAGAAAGCCTTCACGATAGCTTTCAGCTACCCTTTCATTTGCATATCTTGTAAATGCTTCTTTAAATGAGAATTCATCTCCGACCTGCGGACCTTCATCCTTTCCTACGGAAGAACGGTAGCAGATACAGTTGTCAGAATCAAGGTCTGCGAAGTAAACGCTCTTGTAATCTGATGAAAGTGCAGTTATCATAAAATCCTGCTGTGTACGCTGTTTTTCCTGCTCAATAAGCTTGTCCTGCAATTCTAAGCGCTGTTCAAGCTCCTCCTGCTTGATACGGTTCTCAGCTTCGGAGGATTCCTTTTCTATCGCTATCTGAGATGCACGTTTGTTCTGATAGAGCAGTATACCGAACATCATAAACAGAACGCTTGCAGTCAGTATAGTCTGAACAAGGCTTCTGTTTATGATACCATTTGATACCGAGCCTATCTTATCGCTTATTACACTTTCACGGATAAGATAAGTCAGCATCCAGTCAGTACCCTCAACAGGCTTATAAGAAAGTGTTTCCTTTATATCATTATAGGTAAACGAAACTACGCCGCTTCTGCCGTTTTCAAAATCACTGCGTACCATTGCGGAAGAACTGCCATTGTCAAAATCTGCCTGTTCAAGCGCAGAGAGAAGATTGTCCTCGCTTGCAAGACCACCCAGTACCATATTTGTCAGGGCACTGCCGTCTTTGGTATAGATATTGCAGAATGTCGTATCGTTATTGTCAGATTGCAGAGATACTCCTTCCAGCATCGTATCCATATCTATTTCCATAAAGCAGACAACGAGAGTATTTTTTTCAAGACTAAGGTCATCTACCGGAACAGCTATAATGACCTTTTTCTCATCTCCGCTTTCATTTTTCAGTGATATTTCAGGACTTGTGATAGCGGTATAGTCGATATTGTATTCGTTTATATTATCCTGAGTGCCGAGAGATGTATAGATAAGCCCGTTCGTATCAACAAAAGCGAATTTTTCAAGCGTATAGAGTTTCTTCATCCTTGCCTGATAAGCCTGCAAATTATAAATATTGCTGAGATCCGAGCTGGTCATAAGTTCCACGGCTGTTTTAAGGTCGCTGATGTTTTTCTTCAATGTGGAAGATACTACCTGTTCACGCCTGCCTGCAAGCTCATCAAGGTAAAACAGGCTGACGGAGTTTACGGCTTTTTCTGTATCCTGCTTTGCCTTGTGACCTGTCCATATCGTTCCGAAAACAAGTATCAGTGCGATAAGTAAACTGCCTGTCATCGCAACAGGGATACCTTTTCGGTTGCTTTTAGTTTTCATTGTATCAGCATTGCTCCCTTAAAGACTGCACAGCTTTTCAAACTGTGACTTTGCTTCTTCAAGAAGCGCTGTATAGTCAGTATCAGTCCTGCTCCTGAGAAGTTCTGTCATCTCGCTGACAGGTCTTGTAAGCGGATCAAGCGAAAGATTTGCGTACATCCCTTTCAGGGCATGAGCAGTTTCAAAGGCGGCTGTCAGGTCTTTTTCCTTTAGCTGGCTTTCAAGCGCTGTCAGTCTTTTATCGTTAATGACCTTGCCTACAAGCATAAGATAGAAATCTTCCTTGCCCATACAGCGTGAAATGCCTTCATCGGTATTTGCACCGAACTCTTTGAGAACATCAATATTAAGCATGGTCGTCCTCCTTTATCTCTGCCTCTATAAGTTCGTTGAATTCGTCGGCAGGCACAGGCTTTGAAAAATAGTATCCCTGTATTATATCACAGCCTATCGCTTTCAGCATTTCCATCTGCAATCTTGTCTCTACACCTTCGGCGATGACCGGCACTTCAAGCAGTCTTGCTATATCTATGATTATCTCTACAAGACGGTAGTTTTTGGAATTTGTACATATATTGCGGATGAACTTCATATCAAGCTTCAATGCGTCGATAGGCAGCGTTGTCAGCATATTCAGGGATGAATATCCGCATCCGAAATCGTCCATTTCTATCTTGAATCCTCTGTCACGGAGCGAAGATATAGTATCGGCTATCTGCTGAGAATTATCGGTATAAGCCGATTCAGTTATCTCAAGCAGCAGCTTTTCAGGCGAAAGCCCATTATTTGCTGTTATCTCGCTTAGTGTTTCGCCGAGCATAGGATCAAAAATGTCAACTCTTGATACATTGACCGATACGGGGATATATATGCCGTATTTTTCCTTCCAGCGTTTTATCTGAGCAGCAGCTTCACTCCATACATACTTGTCAAGCTTATGTATAAGACCGTTATTTTCAAAAAGGGATATGAACTCTCCCGGACTTACCATTCCGAACTCCGGATGTATCCAGCGCACAAGCGCCTCAGCGCTTGAAAGAACAGGCTTGTCACCGCTTATGTTGTACTTTGGCTGGAAATATACCTTGAACTGCTTTTCAGCAAGAGCATTATCCATATCGGTAATAAGTCTTTCTGAATGAAGCTCCTTGCTGTGAAGTTCTGCGTTGTAGAAATCATAACAGGTAGAATATTTGTGCCTCAGCTTGTGGCAGGCAAGTCTTGCACAGTCGAAACGGCGTTCCATTTCTGTAACGCTGCCATCATCGGAATAGATACCCATTCTCACAGTGATGTTACGGTCGCCCATAGTCTTATCTATTCTGGCAGTATATTGCTGGAGCATAGTTTGGAGGTCTGTCCTGTGAGGAATATATACACCGAAACTGTTGCTTCCTGAACGGCAGGCAAGACCGCCTGTACTGCGGACAAGGTCATGGATAAAGTCGCCGATCTTTTTAAGTATCAT
>DEBW01000133.1:30847-36680 GCA_002348905.1 Ruminococcus flavefaciens
ACGATATGGAAACGGTTGATATCGAGAACTATGGCATCCATAGGCATATTTCCGTTCTGCTGATCGAGACGCTTGCCGTATTCAATGAAAAATTCCTTGTTGAAAAGTCCGGTCAGGCTGTCTCTTTCTGTTTCGTGGATAATGACACTATCCTCTGCAAACTCTATTGAACGGCTTACTCTTGCTCTGATAACATCGGGAGCATCATAAGGTTTCGTTATGAAGTCAGCAGCTCCGAGCTGGAAGCTCTTTACCTCGGCTTCCTTTTCGGAAGTAAGCACGATAACGGGTATACGCCTTAGCTCGCTGTCAGAACGTATCAGCTTCAAAAGGCTGTATCCGTCAAGCTCAGGCATATGCAGATCAAGTATGACAAGCGATAATGTAAGCTTATCCTGTTTTATCATATCAAGTGCAAGTGCGCCGTTTTCGGCGTACACAACTTCATACAGATCTGAAAGCATAGCTCCGAGCATTTCACGCTCTATCACTTCGTCATCAACGATCAATACCTTACGGCGAAGTCCTTTTTTTCGTTCAAGCAGTTCCTGCATATTTTACCCTCCTCATGCATTTCGTGTATCGCTCATCAGAAGAGAACGATCATTTTTAGCGTATAGATATATATTTAATTTTAACATATTACACGTATAAGTGCAATTATTACTGTTGATTATTAACTAAATATTTATAATTATCGTCGATATATACAATAGACAGCTAATTTTACTTGTAAATATTTCCATAGCTGATATGAACTGCAATGTGGGAGGTTATCTATCTGTGGAGCAGGGAATAAAAAAGGCTGAATGCCGTCATATTCCCTTATGTACAACAAAGATACGATAGTTTTTTCTCGTACTGCCACATAGCTTAGCTCCTTTCCCAGGGCCACGGGGTTGATACCCAGTCCCAGTTTTCGAGGTTTTGGTTCTGCTCCGGAGTGAGCGGGCCGAACTTGTCGTTATATTCTGCGACAGCCTGCTCACGGAGTTTTTTATATTTAGCGAACATTGCAAGACCTTTGCGGCAGTTCGGGTGAGTGTCAAGGTAGAGGTTAAGCTCTTTGAGAGTGAAGTCGTACTGCTTTATTCTTTTTAAAAGCAAATATTCCGGAGTCATTTGCTGCCTCCTCTCTCAAACGGGAAAACGAGGTCGGTGAAGAGAGTTCCGCAGCTCAGAGCGTCTTCGGGAGATTTTGCGTTTCCCCACTGCTGAAAAGGCACGTAAGCCATGGCAAGCTTTGGATCTTCCGGCATATCCGGCGTATCGCTCATCGGCATCATTTGTTCGGAGCGGTCGGCGTATGGAACAGCGTTCTGTTCACGCAGAACAAGTCCGTCAATGTTACTGAACATATCAAGATTCATGAAAATTCCTCCTTTTTGGAAATATCTGTGAGTTTTGGCTCACGGTTTATTATATTCTCAAGGGCATGAGAGTGTTAAAAAGGAAAATTATTTTAGTGATTTGCTAATCGTTAGTCAAAATAGCCAATAGTTCATCTATCACGTTAGTAAACATTGACATCAGCTATATCATATGTTATAATAAATCTAACATTCATTTGGGTGTAATTAACAAAAATTTCTTAGCAATAAGAAATTAAGGAGGTAATTTTATGAAAAACTTTTGGAAAAAGGCAGCCGCAGTCGCTCTTTCGCTGACGCTCGCATCTGCAAGCGCACCTGTACTCACTGTTCCGCAGATGTTCACGGGAACGGTCGCAGCTGCGAGCGATGAAGCCGAAGGAAAGTGTTCCGTAACGCTTGAATCCTATGATACAAATAAGAAGATAGCTGTCATCAAGGCTGTAAGAGCGATAACAGGTTTCGGTCTCAGCGATGCAAAGAACCTCGTTGAGAACGCTCCAAAGCTTGTAAAGGACGGTCTGACAAAGGAAGAAGCCGAATCTATCAAGGCTCAGCTTGAAGAAGCAGGCGGTGTGGCAAGCGCAGATATTCCCGAGGAAGAAACTCCCGAGGTACAGCCTTCTCAGAGCATAGAAATTTCAGAAGCCGAGTATAGAATAACGCTCGAATCTTTCGATGCAACTAAGAAGATAGCCGTCATCAAGGCTGTAAGCGAAGTAAAGAATATCGGTCTCAGAGAAGCGAAGGAACTCGTTGAGAACGCTCCGAACATAATTATGGAAGATGTTCCGCAGTCACAGGCTGATGAAATAAAGGCAAAGCTCGAAGTAGCAGGCGGTACGATCAGCATTGAATGCACTAAGGAAGCTACAAAGACAGTGACTCCTAAGGTACAGCCTTCTCAAAGCATAGAAATTATAAAAGAGTATAGAATAATACTCAAATCTTTCGATGCAGCTAAGAAGATGGCAGTTATCGTTGCTTTAAGAGATGTAACGAATCTCAGTCTCGATGATGCAAAGAGACTCATTGAAAGCGCTCCGAGCATAATTATGGAAGATGTTCCGCTGTTTTATGCTGATGAAGTAAAGGCAAAGCTCGAAGCAGCAGGCTGTACGGTAGATCTTGAATGCACTAATGAAGATGTATCATGGGATAAATATAAAATAGTTCTTGAATATGAATATCAATTAACTCTTAAATTCTTCGATGCAGCTCGTAAGACATCCGTTATCGATGCTGTAAGAGAGGTAACAGGCATGAATCTCCAAGAAGCAACAACACTCGTTGAGAACGCTCCGAGTATCATTATGGAAGACGTTCCACATTCAAAGATGGAAGAGATATTGTCTAAACTCTATGTAGCAGGTGCTGTAATAGACATTGAATGCACTGCGTATGAAGATAACGATGGATGGTATGCTATCAGTTGTCCGATAAGATGGAATATAAGAGAGATACCTGACAGAAATACTGCTTTGGAGAAATTCAACGAGATAACAGGTACATATCATGATATGGATTGGTTTAATAAATTTGAATATGGCAAAGTTTTCTTTGAAGTTGGCGGCATTTCTCATGCAGAATTGCGCTCCATGATAAAAGAATTGAATGCAGTCGGCTTTGATGTTCAGCTTGGTAAAGTTTATTATTATTATAAAAATAACATATGGATCTGGGATCAGGATATTTATGAAGCAAGTGGTGAATGGATAGATGAGGATAGAGCGCATTTAATAGAAATCGGTGTATATGATAGGTGGAGACATATTCGAGTAATCGATCCTATTTATGATCGAAGTGAAGAACAGGTCGAGTTCACAGTAACTCTCGATTCCTACGATGCAACTAAGAAGATAGCCGTTATCAAGGTTGTAATGGCAGTAACGGGTCTCGGTCTCGGCGATGCAAAGGCACTCGTTGAAGCCTCTGCATACTCTCCTAAGACACTCAAAGAGGGCGTTTCCAAGGAAGATGCCGACGCTATAATTCAGCAGATAACAAATGCAGGCGGTCAGGCTTCAAAGATATAATACATATAACAAAAGAAACCTCCTTCATAAGGTTTGAAAGTCTAAAATGTCCGATGAAAAAAAGTCGGGCATTTTTTTCTTGCTTTATTGTGAAAAGTGACGTTTTTTCGGTGAAATGCTTGAAAATATTGGAAAAATGATATATAATTTACTTGATACATATAAATTTTTAGAATAAATAGAACAAGGGGATGTTAAAATGAATATGAGGAAAACAGCCGCATTTATCCTTTCGCTTACATTGATATGCGGAGGATTGTCGTATTCTCAGCTTACAGCAGGCTCAGTCGAGCCGGCAAAAACAACGGTAACGGAGGAAACCGATATAAAGGGTTCTGATGTTATAGATGTCGGCAGTACCGAGGACGAGCTTTTCTCATACGAGATAATCGGAGACTACGCTGATAACGGCAAAAAGACTGTAAAAAACTATATAAAGATAACAAAATGCGAGAGCAATGATGCTGTTGTGGAGATACCGGATGAAATTGAAAAGCTTCCGGTAAAGGTAATAGGTCACGGAGCATTTTCCGAAAACGATGCCCTTGTCTCTGCGGAGATACCTGACGGAGTTACTGTTATTGAAGACTTAGCGTTCAGCGGATGCACTTCGTTGGTATCTGTAACTATCCCTGACAGTGTTACTGAAATCGGAGAGGGTGCTTTCCGTGACTGCGCAAAGCTTACAGAGTTTGAATTTCCGGAGAAACTGAAAAAGATTGAGGAAAACACGCTTAACGGCTGTACAGCGCTTGTTTCTGTCACTATTCCTGATAGCGTTACTGTTATAAAGAGCGGAGCATTCGGAAATTGTACTTCACTGACTGAGGTTGAAGTGCCGGAGGGAGTAGTCAGCCTTGACGGTCACTACGTATCCGGAGCAGGCAATATAGGCGCATTTTACGGCTGTCAGTCTCTTAGTGACATTACTCTGCCTTCAACGCTGAAAACTATAGGCGTTGGAACTTTCGGTAATTGCATTTCGCTTTCAGCAATAGAGCTTCCTGAGGACCTTGAGGAAATACAGGAAAGCGCTTTTGAGAACTGTCAGCGCCTCAAGGAAGCTGAGATGCCTGAAAAGCTCAAAAACATAGGAGAGTCTGCATTCAAAGGCTGTACAAACCTTTCATCTGTCAATCTTGATGATGACCTTGAAGAAATAGGGGAGAGTGCTTTTGAGGGATGCGAGAAGCTTTCAGAGATAGAGCTTACTGATAATTTGACTGCTGTTGCAGGAAATACTTTCTCAGGCTGCAAGGCACTGAGCAAAGTGACTGTCTCACAAAACATTGAAAATATAGGTGAAAACGCATTTTCCGGCTGTGAGGCTCTCGCTTCGATAGATATTCCTGACAGCGTTACAGCAATTGAAAAAGAAGCTTTCAGTAATTGTAAAAAGCTCAGGGAGTTCACTTTCCCTGATGAACTTGAAGTAGTATCAGAGTGCGTTTTAAAGGGCTGTGAGAGCCTTGAAAAAATCGGCATACCTGACAGCGTTACCACTATCGAAGCAGGTGCGTTCAGCTCGTGTACTTCGCTTGTTTCTGCTGATATACCTGAGGGAGTGCTTGTGATAAAGGACGGTACATACGACGAATCTGGCTGTGAGGGCGCATTTGCTTCATGCGGCAAGCTGAAAGAAGTATCGCTTCCTTCAAGTCTGCTCGTTCTCGGAAACGGAACATTCTACAACTGCAAGGCTCTTGCTGAGGTAAAGATACCTGAAAAGGTAACTGTGTTGTCAAAGGACACTTTCTACGGCTGTGAAGCTCTGAAAAAGGCTGAACTTCCGGAAGAACTTGCTGTTATACAGGAAAATGCCTTCTATTACTGCAAGTCTCTTGAAGAGATAACTATACCTGAAAGCGTTGTTACTGTAAATGAGTACGCATTCTTCGATTGCAGCAAGCTGAAGTCTGTATACATCAATGGTGAGGATACATTTATCACTCTCATGGAAAATACTGTTCCTAAGACTGCGAAAATACACTGTCCAAAGGGCGCAAAGGCTGAGGAGTATGCAAAGGAATTTGGTATCACCTGCGAGGAGATAAAGTCTGACAAGTCAGAGGAAAAGTCAAAGGATAAGGCTGAAACTACTGACAAGAAGGAAGAAAAGACAACCGACAAGAAGGACGAAAAAACTACTGACAAGAAAGAGACTAAGACTACCGCAGCTACAGAAAAGTCCGGAGATAAAACTACCGATACGAGCGATACTAAAACCACAGAAAAAACAGAGGAAAAAAACACTGCAAAGTCCGAAACAAAGACGACAAAAGCTTCATAAACAAAACGAATGCCCGATGTAAAGTCGGGCATTTATGTTTGTCGAAAAAGTCAGAATTGCTAGGGTGCAGGGGGCGGCTCGCTCCCTGCCGGAGTCAAGAGGCAGAGCCTCTTGCAGGGTGTGGGACAGCGTCCCAC
>DEBW01000133.1:36726-37096 GCA_002348905.1 Ruminococcus flavefaciens
GAGCAAATCAACGTGAATTTATATCTTTTTCGACACCCTCAATGCTAAATGTTAAAATGGGCATTTATATATATAATAGAAATATTAACATTATATTGTTGATTTATCATCTGAATCATGATATAATATAACATATATTTATGTTGATCGACAACGGGAGGAATTTATCATGATGAATATTGCTGTAGCACAGTCCGGAGGCCCTACCTGCGCTATAAATGCTTCACTTGTGGGAGTATTCAGGGAATCGCTCAAAGAACCAAAGATAGACGCTATTTTCGGCTCTGTAAACGGTATCGAGGGTATTGTCTCAAACCATCTTCTTGATCTTAAAACTCTTATCCGCACAAACGAGGATATGGAGCTTCTC
>DEBW01000133.1:37213-37370 GCA_002348905.1 Ruminococcus flavefaciens
GCGGAAACGATTCCATGGACACCGTAAACAAGCTTTCACAGTATTTTGCTGAGAATGATATTGATATCAAGGTCATAGGCATACCTAAGACTATCGACAACGACCTTTGCGTTACTGACCATACTCCTGGATTCGGCTCAGCTGCAAAGTATCTCGC
>DEBW01000208.1:0-287 GCA_002348905.1 Ruminococcus flavefaciens
TTCTGGTTCGACTGGATAGCTATACAGGCAAGTGCTGAGTAGCTGGAAATATCATTTGGTTCTCTCAGGAAGCCATGACCTGTTGAAAAGCCGTTTCTGAAAAGCTTTCTGAGGTCGATCTGTGTACAAGTGGTAGTAAGAGTATAGAAATCGAGATCATGAATATGGATATCGCCTTCTCTGTGAGCCTTGGCGTGTTTAGGATCGAGGACGTACATACCGTAGTATTCCTTAGCGGATACCGAACCGTATTTCAGCATAGTACCCATAGCGGTATCGCCGTCGAT
>DEBW01000208.1:353-2286 GCA_002348905.1 Ruminococcus flavefaciens
CCCATAGCGGTATCGCCGTCGATATTGGCATTTTCACGCTTGATATCACTGTCCTTTGCTGCACTGAAGGTAAGCTCATTCAGGACGCACATAAGGTTTGTCTTCATCTCTCGTGAACGTGTACGCTCATAGCGGTAAAGGATGTAAGCCTTTGCTGTACGTGCATGACCTTTTTCGATAAGAGTTTTCTCAACGAGATCCTGTATCTCTTCAACGGACGGAACTTTTCCCGGGTTCTTTTCTTCGTAGATCCTGCATACATCAGCAGCAGTCTCCATTGCGATATTGAAATCTGTACCGCCGCATGACTGAGCTGCCTTGAATATTGCGTTAGCGATCTTTTCAATATTAAAAGGAACTTTTCTGCCGTCTCTTTTAATGATATGAATTATCATTGCTATGACCTCCTGTATACTATATGTTGTGTTTTTTTAAAAGCTCTTGTATATTAGTATAAGACATAGTCGGCGTAATGTCAAGTGTGCACTTTGACAGATACAACTCGTTTCAGCCAGCGATTTTTATCAAAAATATATAATAAAAAGGTTTGATTTAAGGTTTTTGGCTATATTACGTCATCAACTTTTAACTTGTTAAAATAAAAAACAGACCACTATATATAGTGGTCTATAATTTTTATACAACATGAGTTAAAATATATCCGGATATAGTTTTGTAAGCTGCTTCCGACAGTGAAAGTGTGTCATACGACCAGTATTCTTCCTTCAAAGAACCTGTCTCATTTTTGAGGGCAGTATTCGTATCTATGCAGTACACGCCAAGCGTATTAGCCATAGCAAGGAGTCTGTTATTATAATCGTTCACCATTTCATTTGTCTTTGTATCGGAATCATATATTACCGGCGGAAGCTGCATGATATATATCTTCATGTCCGGAAGTGAGCCGTGAAGATTATTTACAAGTGTAGTATAGCTTGCGATCATATCATCAGCAGAAGATGTGCCGAGATCGCTGCCGAGCATGATATAAAGCGTCTCAGGCTTTTTGTTCTTGATTATATCGTATACAGCGACTGTGCCGAAATTGCTCTCGACCTTTGTAGACATACAGTTTGCTGCATTTATCTGAGCATTACCGAAAACATTTTTAGCATCGAATCCGCCTGATACACCCATTTGCAGCAGAGTTGAATCCGTTATCATGCAGCAGCTGTCAAGATATGAGATATCTGTAGCCTCTGACTGTGGGACAGGATTGTTGACAAGAGGAGTTTCTGCAATTGCCGTTTCTGTTGTAGTTTCCTGTTCCGTCACATCTGCGGCGGCAGTAGTGCTTTGTTTTTCTGTATTTTTAAACTGTTCGGTTATAACATCTTCTTCAAAGAAGTCATCATTGAGATTTGCCGCTGTCATATAAAGTATAAAGCAAGTCAGGAACGAAAGAAAGAAGATAACTATAAGGATAGCAAAATTAAATCGAATTCTCGGTTTTCCTCTTTTTTTCTTCCCTGATCGCTGAACTGTTCTTTTTTTAGTCATTTTATCTCCAATCTCCTATAAGGCTGCCGGTTTGCGGTACACGGCATACCGTTCTAAAAACATCACTTATATATTATACCCTTTTGAAGAATATTTTTCAAGTCTTTTTATACATTTTATGTTTTTATATAATTATATTATTGTCTTATATACAACAAAAATAAGGTAACTGCTCGCTAATTGTGCTGCGGTCGCTTACCGCCGCTTGCATTAAAAAAGCAAATGTGTTATAATACTATATGCTAAAGAGAAAGGCAATACCGCACAAACTTCTTAACTATTCCTTGTACGGCATTACCTAAAGAAAGGATAATACAAATGGAACAAAGTAATCTGATAATGTGTGCTGTATCCGCTGCTGCAATGGATATATGCGCCCTTACGCTGATGCTTGCTTCCTACAGCGAAAAAAATTCCGGCAAAAAACGCTGGA
>DEBW01000208.1:2314-5784 GCA_002348905.1 Ruminococcus flavefaciens
CAAAACTTCCGCTGATATGGAACTGGCTGAAAACAGCACGGTCTACCCTCTTGAGTGTGACGAGATACTTATCGGCAGACACGCTTCAGCTGACATTCGCCTTCACGATATGTCGGTATCACGCTATCACGCTATACTGAACGTTACAGAAGGCAAATGGACTATTACTGATATCGGCTCGAAATCAGGCGTTTTTGTAAACGGTAATCCTGTAAAGCACAAGCGTCTGAGAGAAAACGATATCATAAATATCGGAAGCTGTCGTCTCGTTTTCAGAAAAAGGAGGGAAAAGCGTTGAGTAATCCTGTATCATACGTTGCTTCGTGCATCTTCGTTCTTGCCGCTCACTGCACCATGCTGCTCAACATAATGATGAACGGCAGTTACAGCAACGTGAACAGCGTAATTGTACTGGCTTCAATAGTTATAGGTATGGACGCTGTTTACTTCATATTAATGCCATTCTTCAAACAACAGACCTACGCCGTTGACTTCATGCTCATACTCATTCTTAATATGAGCATAATCTTCCAGTCGTGCTTCCGTGGCATTGTGGTCGATAAGGAAGTTATAAAACATATAATCACCTGTGTTGCAGCTATAATATCCTGCCGTATCGGACATATGCTCGTCCGTGACTACAAGTGGATAGCCGAAAAGAAAAAGTATATATGGTGCGGCATTGGTATCCTCATGGTGATAATACTCTGCTTTACAGGCAGCAGAAGTATGTGGATAAACCTCGGTTTCATCAGCATACAGCCTTCTGAGTTCATCAAGCCTCTGCTTGTACTCGCCTGTGCTACGACTATCGCTGAACAGCAGCAGAGGCACAAACTACTTTGCTTTAATGTAGTCTACGAAAACCTCATACTCTTCGGCATTGTAGCCGCTGTATGCCTTTTCCAGTGGTGGTGCAGAGACTTAGGAAGCATACCGACTTTTGCTGCTATATACGTTTCAGGCTTTCTTCTGAGAATATGCTACCCAAAGGGAAAATTCTCCAATAATAAGCTTATCGCTGCTGCTGTAGGAGTAGGAATACTCGGTATTATAGCTGTCATAGTCGCTCCGCCTTACGTCCGTGACCGTCTTTTCGTTGATATCTGGAACGACAAGAACGGCAACGGATATCAGCAGTGTCAGGCTCTTATCGCTATCGCTGACGGCGGATGGTTCGGAAAAGGTCCGGGACACGGTTTTCTTCATAATGTATTCGCATACGAAAGCGACATAGTTTTCGCATCAATAAGCGAAGAATGGGGACTTCTCTTCTCAGTCATGTCCGCACTCGTTCTTCTTATGATGCTTGCGATACCGCTCGTAAATCCTCCACGCTGCTACTATCACGCTACCATGTGTGCTGGTATATGCGCTGCTTTTACAGTTCAGATGGCTCTGAATATATTCGGCTCATGCAATATGATACCTTTTACTGGTGTTACTTTGCCGTTTATTTCTATGGGCGGAAGCTCTATGGTAACAAGCGGTATCATGGTTGGTATGCTCGGAGCTGCTCAGTCCCCTGTTTTCATTGAACATAAGCCAAAAGCTCCGAAGAAAAAAGCTGGTGCGAAAGAGGTGGCTGCAAAATGAAAAGTATCAAACGCTGTCAGCATATCATAACCATATTTCTTGCACTGTTCATCGTTGGAATAATTCTCCTTGTCATAAAGATAAACAAGCAGGCGGACTTCTACATGATGAACTCCGACAAATACTCCCTCGGCAAAGTTTATGACCGTACCGGCGATGTCCTCTTTGACGGCTCAGGCATGGAACAATATGAGGACGGACATTTTATTGATGTCGGCAATCTCATAGGTGACGATGAGGGGCAAATGGAAAATACTCTCGTTGCTCAGAACATTGAATATCTCAACAATTACAGTTTCTCCGCCGGACTTGTAAAACAAGGCGGCAAGGCTGNNACATTTATACCACTCTCGACCACAATGCTAACAGAGCTGTCTATAACGCTTACATGGGTGCTAAGGGTTGTGCTGTGGCTTACAACTATCAGACCGGCGAAGTGCTCGTCTGCACAAGTCTGCCGTCTATTGACGTTGCCAAGGGTTACAATTTCGATAATATGGAGCCTGGTACTCTCCTTTCAAAGGCTATGTACGGCACTGTCCCAGGCTCTACTCAGAAAGTCTCAACGGTTATATCTGCTCTTGAAATAATGGGCAAAGAAAAGCTTTTCTCAAAGACTTTCAACTGCTCAGGGCAGTACATCAACAAATCCGGAAAGCCTATCGACTGCCACCAGACATGGGGACACGGCGACCAGAACATCCAGCAGGCTGTTGAAAACAGCTGTAACCCGTTCTTCGCTCAGCTCGTTGAAGATCCTGATATGCCTCTTGACCGCATCAAGCAGATGTATCGCAGGCTCGGCTACGCCATAAACGATGATAAGCCTGAATATTACGATATCAACGGCATACAGTGCGAAAAGGCTTCAACTACTCTCACTGACTCAACTGAATTCAATACTCAGTGGGGCTGTATCGGTCAGGGTGATACTCTCGCAAGCCCTATGCAGCTCATGATGTGGCAGAGCGCTATTGCTACAGGTACAGGTAAAATGACTATGCCTCACCTCATTGCAAAGGTAACTGACGTTTACGGAGATGTTTCCGTTACAGGAAAAACTGAGTTCAGCAACTCGATTTTCAGCACTTCTACTGCTTCTACTGTAAAGCAGATGCTCATGACCAACGGCGCTAACAATTATGCTTATTCTATCCCTGGATACAGCATCGGCATAAAGAGCGGTACTGCTCAGGTCAAAGAAGGCGCTGAGGAGAATGCACTCCTCGTTGGATTCGTTGACGATCCTGCTCATCCTATTGCATTCTGTGTGCTTCTTGAAAACAAGTACAGCACTCCGGTTTCAGCAGAGCAGATAGTAACTACTATGCTCAATTCACTTTGCAATTGAATAAATAACATAAGGGCGGTTCATTCTGCCCTTTACTATTTCTTGTTAGTTGTTTTGTAAGTATTCACAAATTTTATTACTAAAGCTGTACAATATAAACAAAGTTAACAAAATTCTCTTGTAACCTGATATTTTTTATGGTATAATGTAACCATAAGGAACGGTGATACATTTACCGTACCTAATTCATAAGTTCCGGCAACGGAACTAAAGGAGGATACCCATATATGAAAACAACTATCACAGCTAAGAAGATGCAGATTCCTCAGAATTTCACTGAACACGCTGAAACAAGAATCGAGTCCAGACTTGGAAAGTTTTTCGGCGACGAAGCAGACGCAAAGATCGTTATCTCTGAAATGAAGAATCAGATCGAGCTTGAGCTCACAGTTAAATATAACAGTATGATCTTCCGTGCCGAGCGCTGCGCTGCCGATAAGACAGTCGCTCTTGATGATGCTATCGACAAGATCATAAGACAGATACGCAAGAACAAGACAAGAGTTGAAAAGAAACTCAAGGA
>DEBW01000208.1:5853-6247 GCA_002348905.1 Ruminococcus flavefaciens
CTATGAATGTCGAGGAAGCTATTCTCCAGATGAACCTCCTCAGCCATGAGTTCTTCATGTTCCTCAACGCTGACACAGGTGTTATCAATGTCGTTTACAAGCGTGACGACGGTAACTACGCTCTCCTTGAGCCAGAACTTAACTAATGATTCTTTCTATGCGGAGCATTATCGCTCCGCATAGTTATTTTAAATAAGGAGTACCATTATGAATCCGAATGTAAAAACCATTATCAAGAAACGCATCGACCTCGTTGGCGAAAATCTCAAAAAGAATAATATGGAGTTCTACTACGCTGAAACTGCTGCTGACGTTAAGGATATCGTCTGTTCCCTTATGCCTGAGGGCTGCACTGTTACCCACGGTGGAAGTGAATCAATGAAAGAATGCGGCA
>DEBW01000208.1:6297-7570 GCA_002348905.1 Ruminococcus flavefaciens
CTCAATTCCGGCAAGTACAACTACATCGACCGCTCCAAGGCTACAACGCCGGAGGAGACAAAAGCTGTTTACCGTCAGGCTTTTTCGGCTGACGTTTATATCACAAGTGCCAATGCTATAACTGAAAGCGGTGCGCTTTACAACGTTGACGGTAACAGCAACCGTATCGCTGCCATTGCTTATGGTCCTGACTCCGTCATCGTTATTGCCGGATACAATAAGATCGTCCGCAATATCGAGGAGGCTGAGATAAGAGTAAAAAATACCGCTGCTCCGCCAAACTGTGTGCGCCTTGACTGCAAGACCTACTGTGCCGAGACAGGTCAGTGTGTATCTCTCAAAAAGGCTGACCGCCAGATAACAGACGGTTGCTCAGGTGACGGACGCATATGCTGCAACTACCTTATCTCCGCTCAGCAGCGCCATAAAGGACGTATAAAGGTAATTCTCGTCGGAGAAGAACTTGGATTTTGATTTTTTCAGGAGGTAAATACTATGAGTGCGATAATCGAAGGTACTGTTCTGAAAAAAGGAGATTTTGAAGATTCTAAAAGGAATTATAACTCAAATGTCAAGAAAATCTTCATTCCGGACAATGTAACAATAATAGAAAAAGACGCTTTTCCTTTAAGAAGCTTTTTCTCAGATTACATGATTAAAAACGATTGGGAAATATGGGCTTATGTTATCGTAAGTGTTAATAAATTCGGTCGGGACTGGGAATTTGACATATGTTACAGCGACAACAAGTCGTTGGAATACCTTTATGAAGAAGAAGCGGCTTATTACGAAGATGAAGAATATGATGAAGATGACGAAGCCGAAGATGATGAATATGAAGAAGATGCTGAGTACGAAGATGAAGAAGAAAATGAAACCAGCACCATTGCTGAAGAACTGATAAATGAAGGTGTTCTGAGCATTTATGAATACATAAATAAGGTTCTCGCTTTTTTTGACAACAATTGTCAGGAGCTTTTTAAACTGCAAAAAACTAAATTTCATTCCGGATTTGAAAGTCTTGAATTTCATGATGAACTTACCGCAATTGCAAATGCCGCACTTGAAAACGGAAATGACGAAGAAAAAAAGAACGCCCAAGCCTATCTCGATAGCCTTAAATAAAATAATAAAGCCGGAAAGCATTGAAGCTTTCCGGCTTTTTCTTATACATTGTAAATGATTTCAGAGTATGTCGGGATAGGCCAGTATCTGAGCGGCATATTTATCTCGATCTCGTCAGCAATACTTCTCATGATGTCCATTTCAGCAA
>DEBW01000208.1:7758-8211 GCA_002348905.1 Ruminococcus flavefaciens
TGCAGGAAGAAGCTGCTTTCTTGACATTTCTATCATTGTACGAGCTTCGATACGTCTTGTCTTGGAGTATTTTTCAAGGTGTATCTCAGTTCTCGCAGTAAGCTCCTCACGGTTGAATATACCAAACTTACGGAGAATACGGAGATTCTTCTCGTCTGTATAGTGTGGCATACAGTCAACAGTTGAAGGATAGTTAGGAAGTCCTCTTCTCTCAGCTTCCTTTACCCACTCAGGAGAATAACCGTCACCATTGAAAATTATACGGCGGTGCTTCTTGAGAACGTCCTTGAGAAGCTTCTTTACCTCGTCCTCGAAATGCTCGGAATCCTTGTGAGGTTCGAGTATTGTTGTGAACTGGTCAAGCTCCTCAGCAACAATGGTATTAAGGAGCATATTCGGACAGCCGATATTATCAGATGAGCCGACCATACGGAACTCGAAACGGTTACCGGT
>DEBW01000080.1 GCA_002348905.1 Ruminococcus flavefaciens
GTGCAGAGACCTTTTTTAATTGTGCCGGAGGCACCACCTTTTCAGAGGGTGCTGTTGTTGCAACAGCCTCTTTTAATTACAATGCAGAAAAGACCTTTCCAATCTTGTCATAGATACGTATATCCGCATGATCATCCAGTGGTGTGAGTCCCAGATTAATGATAACAAGGGGCTTGTCCCTGCATTCATGCACCAGACTGACAGCAGGATTCACTTTGAGTGATGTACCGCCGACGATCAGCATATCTGCTTTTCTAATATGGTTCGCTGCTTTTTCAATCAGGCGTACATCCACCTTTTCACCGTACAAAACCGTATCAGGCTTGATGATGCCGTGGCATATCTTGCAGCGCGGTATGCCTTCTGTTTCCATTACTGCGGATATTTTATAGGATTTATGACATACCATACAGTGGCAGTGCCTGATATTGCCGTGCAGTTCGATCACTTTTTTACTGCCCGCTTCCTGATGAAGCCCGTCGATATTCTGTGTGATTATTGCACGCAGTTTCCCCTGCTTCTCCCATTCAGCCAGTTTCAGATGTGCTGCATTGGGTTTTACATCATATCCCAGAATTTGCTTACGTTGGAATTTGAAAAATTCTTCCGGATCGTATTTAAGCAGCCGAAGACTGAAATAGGATTCGGGAGGAAGTCCATATTTCTTACGGTACAATCCCTGTTCTCCGCGGAAATCCGGAAGTCCGCTCTCTGTCGATACACCTGCACCGCCGAAAAACACGATTTTTTCAGCGTTGTCAACTGCTTTGCGCAGTGCTTCTATTTTCTCTTCTTTGGATTCCATAACAATTACTCCTTTTCGTTATCCGGTCTGTTTCAAACACTTGCGAATGCTCAATCCGCCGTATTTTAAAAGAAACTGTCCGATCTCATCTATCGTATCCAGACCGAGTTCATACCCGCATTCAAGGTCTTTTCGGCTGAGCTTAACTATCCTGCCATCCGAAAGCTGAAAAACAGCACGCTTTTTTGATCTGTTATAGCACTCCACACTCAGCTCCATCCAGTCGAGATCATCAAGACCTGTGCATCCAAATTGCTTTTTTGCATTATAATAATTCAGGATATACATCGCCTCGATATACTCCGTTCCGGGAATAGGTAACCAGAGAGCATCTCTGCTTCGGATAAATGCTCTTTTAAATTTCAGTTTAAGACTCATCAGGTCTATCTCTTTCTGCATACGGCGGAATGCTTGTAACTTCTGTTTTGCTGTCCTTCTGTCTATATCGTATCCATAATCGTAATCGTATTTCGCTATCTCTGCCAATGCTTTTTTGAGCGGTTCAGATGATTCATACTGTTCCTTTATCTCAGCCTGACATTCACCATATAGCTTACGGTATTTTTCGGGTGTCAGGTACAGCGTCATAAAACGGCTTCTGTCCGCTATGGAAAAGTGATATGTACCGCGGCAATAATCCATCAGATAATATTCGCCAAGTTCGGGCTTATCGTAATTATAAGTCTCGTAAAAGATATGCAGCTCGTTGTCGATGATCTTTGCTGATATTCGTCTGCTGAAATTTCTGCTGTCATTCAGCAAACCGAATGCTTTTTTTCGCTCTGCATCTTCCTGTATATCCATTTCTTCAAAAAGATCATGATAGGGGCAGGGCTGATCGGGAGCGAAACTTTTCGTATACGGCATAAAATCTTTATCATCAGGCGCATTATACCGAATGCAGTACAGCTTGGATGAAGTGACTTTTTCTCCAGAGGAAAAGCACTTCTCTGAAGCAGCGTATTCCCATACATTTTCATTATCATATACGATCTCCAGCTGCTGTTCAAACTCATTATCCTTCATGCGTATCATTCCGATACTGAACGATATCAGATCAGGATCATAAAGCAGTGAAAGACACTCTTCGGGATAATCATAGTCCTCATAAAAATTGGTCATCTTGTATGGTGATCTGTACACGATCTCAGCCATAGTTTTCAGCTCCTTTCGCTTCCTGTGAAGCTAATATATCATTGACTTTCACGCTTTTATTCACTCGCAGAAATGCTTCTGTCTCATCGACCGTGCGCAGACCGAGCTCAAAGGCATCACGTAACTGCTCAGCCGAATAACCTGTTTCGTTTTCTTCCAGATCCGTCAATCCGAAATACTCTGCGATAAGACTATCTGCATCCTCGCCAAGCAATTCCCGATCACAGATATGTGCTTTTCTGTTCCTTAGTTTTTCAATCAGAGTATCGATCTTCAATCTTATCTGACGGTAAGCTTTAAGGCGCAATCCCGTGATAGTATCCTCGCCGTAAGTTTCAAAAGTACCGATATCCCGTGCCTCATAGACAGAGTATTCGATCTCTTCCTCAGAAGAATACTGATCTATCACCGGATCCTTCAGCTTCCCTGCCCTGATCCCGAATGCTTCATCCCATTTTTTCCGCATATGCAGAAGACGGAATAAGGGCTGCTTGCCGTATATTTGCTCATATTTCTCCTCACCAAGATACATCTGCATGAAGCAGCTGCGGTCAAGAACATACAGCGTATATTCTCCGCCGCTGTAGTCCATAAGATAATACTCCGACAGTTCGGGAATGTCTGTGTTATATGTTTCACAGAAAATATGCAGCTCGCTGTCAATTACCTTAGCTGATATCCTGCTGCCGTAATTTCTTGTATCATTTACCATATCATAAAGCCGCTGCTTCTCATCATGCTCTTTTTTTTCAATTTCAAGGAAGCATTCACGGAATTCTTCGGTATCATCTATCAATTCATATTCATGCAGTTCCGACTCATGTTCCTCTGTGGGATACGCATACACGATATGCTTTTTTCGTTTCGGGCATATCCTTCTTCTTATACCTGTCTGCCATATATTTTCCGACGGCTGACTATTCTGATCTGCATACTGAACGCATATCTCATACCGTCTCCCCTGCCGGAGATATTCAAAACATGTACGCATATTGTAGTAGCATTCCACATCATATTGAAGATCCAGAAAACTTTCAGGTCCGCAGGTGCGACCAATGCCTTCGATCGTACACTGGAAATGTTTTCTGACAAGCTTGAAAGGGTTCTCCTGAGCTTCTTTCTGCGTCTGGTTTCTGGGCTTGTGGACATCCAGCGGCTTAAAGTGTTTAGCGGCAAGCGCTTTATTGATATCAGCAACCGAGACAGGACTTTTTTCATTTTTAATCAGCTGATCCCATATGATCTCATCCCTCCGGTTATACTGATCCAGTTCGGGAAAACCATACAGCCTCAGAGCTTCATTTGTATCATCCGCATCACATCCGATCAGACCGCAAATCGCTATGATGCAGTCACGCTTCTTTGTCTTCTTATCATGAGCGACGATATATTTGCGGAACAGACCATATCCGATGCCAATAATGTCTGCCAATTCTCTTGTCTTGATCGTTATGCCCTCGTTTTCTCTGAGCTTCGATATTTTATTCTTGTATAATTCAGAGAATGAAGCATAGACATTTTCTTCAGTAGATTCTTCCGTGCTGTAGGTCGCACCCTGATTGTTGTAATTATTCACAAAATCCCTCCTGTTTTCAGGTTTATTTGCTTTACTGACTCAAGCTTACCATAATCAGAACAACTTGTCAATCAAAGTTGGTACCTACTTAGTACCAATAATTAAACTCGTCAATCAAAGTTGGGACTAATTAGTATCAATAAATAAAAAGGGGGGCTGCAACAGCCACTTGTGCTTTTTTATAATAATTCTGAAAAAAACCAACATCTTTTTTATCCGGCAATCCTACAATTGATGCTCTGTCCAGAAGAAGCTCATATTGAAAATCACGGCTGATTGTGGTATAATTTGTAATGTAAGTAATGCGAGAAATAGCTCGTATAAATCGGAATTTATAGGGGGCGAGCATGATGTTGGAATTACTGAAAGTGAGATTTTCAGAACAAAAGGAACTTCATCCGGATTTGGAATGGTCTGAGGTGGAGCAGAGGCT
>DEBW01000020.1:0-846 GCA_002348905.1 Ruminococcus flavefaciens
AATTCGGCAGCCTGTCCGATAACGATAGGGCCTGAACCGATAACGAGTACTTTTTTAATATCACTTCTCAGCGGCATTTTATTTACCCTCCTTCATAGTCTCAACAAAATCATCGAAAAGATAAGCAGTATCAAGAGGGCCGCCGTGAGCCTCTGGGTGGAACTGTACAGTTCTTGCGTTCACAGCAGTATAGTGTATACCCTCACAGGTCTTATCGTTAGCGTTGATATGGGAAACGTGACCAACAGAAGGATCAATGCTGTCACCGATAACAGCATAACCGTGGTTCTGGCTGGTAACATAGGTAAGACCGCTTTCAAGGTCGATAACAGGCTGGTTTGCGCCTCTGTGACCGTATTTGAGCTTCTCAGTGCGTCCGCCGTTGGCAAGAGCCATGAGCTGATGACCGAGGCAGATACCGAATATCGGTATTCCAAGCTTCTGTATCTCACGGATATTAGCGATTATCTCAACATTTTCAGCCGGATCTCCAGGGCCGTTTGAGAACATGATGCCGTCCGGAGCGATAGCTTTTACTTCCTCAGCAGTAGTATAAGCAGGTACTACGATAACTTCGCAGCCACGCTTAACGAGTTCACGGCGGATATTTCTCTTGTAGCCAAAATCAAAGAGTACGACACGGCACTTTTTATTCTCAGGCTCATAGGTAAGAGTTTCAGTATTTGTAACGTTCTTTACAGCGTCCTTGACAGTGAAAGCCTTTATCTGTTCAAGAAGCTCGTCCTTCTTTTCGTAGACGTTCTCAGTGGTGATAACACCGTTCATAACGCCTGCCTCACGGATAACTCTTGTAAGGCTTCTTGTGTCTATACCGTGGATGCCGAT
>DEBW01000020.1:920-5653 GCA_002348905.1 Ruminococcus flavefaciens
CACCATTCTCTTACGATATATCCGCTGACGTAGGACTTTGCAGACTCGCTGTCCTCAGAGTTTACGCCGTAGTTGCCGATAAGCGGGAAGGTCTGTGTTACTATCTGACCGTAATAGCTCGGATCAGTGAGAGTTTCCTGATATCCGGTAAGACCAGTGGTGAATACGACCTCACCGATAACAGTACCCTTGGCTCCGAAGCTTCTGCCCTCAAATACCTGACCGTTTGCAAGCATGAGGTAAGCTTTTTCGCTCATGTTGAATAATGACATGGGATCATTCCTTTCGCAGTATTCGTGATATATTATCAAACTCACTCCGTTGTGAGATGACATTGCCTTGAATAAATATGTTTACATGAAATCCTCAGGATCAAAATCTTCACCCTCAGGAAATGATGAATCTACTTTAGCTTTGCCGTCTTTGACGGTGTATGTAACATTTGCCGGTATATCATAATAAACCGATTCATGCACATAATCGGCTGGCTGAGCATTTTCGATATATGCAACAAGTTCTTTTACCGCATTGATATAAATTTCTTTTTTCTCATCATCGAGCTGCCAAGGGATGCAATACGATGGCCCGCCTGAACCGTGATAAATGTCGATACGCAGCTTTGTTCCGTTTTCATCTTCGGCAACCAAAGGATAAGTATACATATTTTCCCAATCATCGCTGAGTGTATCGGACTTACCGAAAAGTGCTATCATTTTTCCGAGAAAAAGTGCGTAGACCTCCTCACGGACACCTGCACCGTATATCCACTCACCAACATTCGGAACACATCCCAGTGAATCTTTTTCATTCTGTTCATTCTCATCTGCATTTCTGAACTTGTACATATCCGTTTCCTCCTTTGTAACTATATGATATATCTAACACCGGCAGCGGTGTTGTATACGATTTACTTTAAGTTGATATACTGGCAAATATCGTCTTTCATGCGAAGAACTTCTCTTCTTGCAGCCTTAGCGAAGTCACGCTCGTCGCAGCCTTCCTTCTTGTATGCACACATAACTGCACGGGAGGAGTTTACGATAGCTCCGAGACCGTTCTCGTCGAATCCGCCCTTTAAGCCTTCTGCTCCGCCGCCCTGAGCACCGTAGCCAGGTACAAGGAACATAGTGTGTGGAAGTCTCTGACGGAGTTCAGTAAGCATTTCAGGATAAGTTGCACCAACAACAGCTCCAACGTCTGAGTAGCCGAACTTTCCTACAGCTTCGCTTCCCCACTTTTCGCACATATCGCCCATAGCCTCGTATATAGTGCGACCGTCAGCAAGCTTCATATCCTGTAACTCACCGCTTGAAGGGTTGGAAGTCTTAACAAGAACGAATATACCTTTGTCACGCTCACGGCATACTTTAAGGAGCGGAGATATACCGTCAGTACCAAGATAGCCGTTTACAGTGAGAGCATCAGCACCGAAAGCCTCAAGCTCGTTCTCGCCGACATTTGTAACGCCGAGGTGAGCATTTGAGTAAGCTTCCATAGTAGCTCCGATGTCGTTGCGCTTGCCGTCAGTCATAACGAACATACCGTTGAGTTTAGCGTAACGGATAGTCTTTTCGAGAGTGCGGATACCGTAGTGACCGTACATCTCATAGTAAGCAGCCTGTGGCTTGATAGCAGGTACAACATCGTGTATCTCGTCGATTATAGCCTGATTGAAGTCGTATATAGCCTTTGCAGCAGCTTTGAGAGTCCAGCCGTCTCTGTCAAGGTAACGGCGCTGGATGAACTCAGGCACATACTCAAGCTTAGGATCAAGACCTACAACAGTAGGGTTTTTAAGTTCAATTATCTTTTCAATAAGTCTGTCAAATGACATAATTTTACCTCCAACTATATAATTGTTCTTTATCTCGCATCGTAGCGTATAACGCCCTTTGATATGGTAACAAGCGGCTTTCCTTTGAGAGTCATGCCCTTGAATACTGAATTTTTCGACTTTGAATGGAGTTTCTCAGGTTCAACAGTCCAGTTTCTGTTTATGTCAGCAATGAGAAGGTCAGCAGTCTTGCCAGCCTGTATTGCAGGCATTTCAAGACCAAGTATGCGGCGAGGGTTCACGCACATAAGCTCGCATACTTTATTGAGTGATATCTCACCGGTGTGATAGAGTGCTGTGAGAGTTGCTGCAAGCGAAGTTTCAAGACCTACAACGCCGTTAGGAGCTTTTTCAAATACAGCCTTGTCCTCAGCTGTATGCGGAGCGTGGTCGGTAATGATGCAGTCGATAGTACCGTCCTTTATAGCTTCTATTATAGCCTTAACATCCTCGTCAGTACGGAGCGGAGGATTCATTCTGTAGTCAGCGTCACGCTTTTCAAGAAGCTTGTCTGTAAGCATGAAATAGTGCGGAGCTGTCTCGCAGGTAACTTTAACTCCTCTTGATTTAGCAAAGCGTATCATAGCAGCGCTGCCCTCAGTTGAAACGTGGCATATATGTATGCGGGCATCAACAGAAGAAGCAAGTATCATCTCACGGGCAGTTATATAGTCCTCGGAAGCTCTGTCCATGCCTTTTACTCCAAGCTTTTCAGAAACTTCGCCCTTATTCATGATACCGCCGTTTATAATGCTGAGGTCTTCGCAGTGGGATGCAACGAGCAGACCATTCTCATTCGAGAGTTCAAGAGCCTTACGCATCTGCTCAGCGTCCTTTACCGGCTTTCCGTCATCGGAAATACATATGCATCCGGCAGCTTTAAGGGCTTCGTAGTCGCAGAGACCTTCACCGCTCATTTTTCCTGTGATACAGCCTACAGGATAAACGTCAACGCCAGTATCCTTTGATTTGTCGATGATATAGCGGATAGTTTCAGGATTATCGCACGGAGGGTTAGTATTCGGCATAGCCAGCACACCGGTAACTCCGCCGGCAAGAGCAGCAGCACAGCCCGTAAGAACGTCCTCCTTCTTAGTATAGCCCGGATCACGCAGATGAACGTGCATATCGAATATCGACGGCATGAGTACAAGGTCAGTACCGTCTATGACTTCTTCTGCGCCTGAATGGATATTACTGCCGACCTCGGCAATTTTATCATTGCAGATGAGAACGTCGGTGATGCAGTCGTTTTTAGCATCGACTGCTCTCACGTTTTTGATAAGGATAGATGACATATAAGCCTCCTTTGCTTGTCAGCTGTAGATAGCCACGGAATCGCAGCCGTCCAGTTCGGTCACTGAGACCTTTACTTCTTCGCTGTGTGAAGTAGGGAGATTCTTTCCTACATAATCGGGACGTATCGGCAGTTCTCTGTGACCTCTGTCAACGAGGACAGCAAGCTGTACACATCTTGGTCGGCCACGCTTTATTATAGCGTCCATTGCAGCCCTTGCGCTTCTGCCGGTAAATATAACATCGTCAACGATTATAACTTTTTTGTCTGTGACAGAGAAAGGTATATCCGTAGCATCGCTTACAATATCGCCTGAAACGTCATCCCTGTAAGGGGTGATATCAAGTGTACCGAAAGGAACATCAGCATTTTCAAGTTCTTTGAGCTTCCGGGCAATACGTCTGCCTATAGGAGCACCTCTTGAAATAATACCGATGATGCATATACCCTCAGTACCTTTATTTCTTTCGCATATCTCATAAGATATTCTTGCGACAGCACGGCTTATAGCCTTATCGTCCATGATAGTCCGTTTTTTATCCATAAACAGCTCCTTTCAGAACCTGAATCTGCAAGCAGTTTTTCAGCAAAAATGCCCGTCTGAGTTTACAGACGGGCACACTTACAGCTATAGCTATGGATATAGTTATAATATCAGAGTAAAGAGCAACACGCCTTGTCAACCTCACAGGATCGAATTAAAGGGTATCTAAAATATACTTTATACAGTATATCACATAAACTTATTTTTGTAAAGGGGTTTTGAAAAAAAAGATGCCAAAGCCAGAGATACTGCTTATCTTTTCTTTTTATTCTTTTTTCCCTTCTTGTCAGACTTGTGCTTAGCCCTGAACATAAGACCAGCAGCCGCAAGTACAAACTGTATCACACCTATTATAATAAAAGTCTTGTCATCGACTTTTTTATTATTGTCAACGATAGTCTGTGAGAGGTTGCCTTTTCCGGCAGCAGTCTCATTTCCGAAGCCGAAAGAAACTTTTTTGAAGTCCTTCTGGTATTTCATACTCAGTCCTCCCTTATGGGTTCAGCAATGAGGAACTTTATTTTTTTGCCCTCAGCTGTAAACATATTCTCATGCTCGGTAACAAAATTCTCGATACCTGTCTCGCTGTGAAGGTCGTGGGTACTGAATTTAATTCTGTAGCCAGCCTCAGCAAAGTACTCGAAAGATTCCTCGAAAAGCTCGTCGTCATCTGTCTTGAACCAAAGCTCGCCCTTCAGGAATTTCTTGTAGTTGAGGAGCTGACGGGTATGAGTGAGACGGCGCTTCTTGTGTTTTTTCTTAGGCCATGGATTGCAGAAATTGATATATATCCTGTCAGCACGGTCATTCTCGTCCCACGCAAGGTCGAGGCGCTCGATGTTCTGTATGGCTATGCGTACATTTTCAGGAGTACTCCCCTTTTCTTCAAATGCTGCTTCAAGCTTGCGCTTTGCGAGTACCAGCATTTCGTTCTTTATGTCCATAGCAACAAAATTTATCTCAGGATGAGCAGGTGCAGCCTGTGAGATAAAACCTCCCTTTCCGCAGCCAAGCTCAACGTAGAGCGGACGTTCAGGCTGTGAAAAAAGCTGAGTCCA
>DEBW01000020.1:5672-10022 GCA_002348905.1 Ruminococcus flavefaciens
ACCTTTCTGCTGCTGCGGCTCAGTGATATAGAACGGACAGGCTTCAAGTTCGGGCTTTGCCCATGGTTTATGACGGATTCTCATATTGACCTCCGGAATTTTAATATAATATAAATCATATTATATCACACATTTTTCAATAAAGCAACACCGAACTCATATTTTTATATAGTATCATAGCTATCAACTCTCAGCCATTTGCTTGACATAAACAGCTATAAAGTGTATAATACTATTGTCAGACCTCACAAAAAACGTACATCTGCTTTGTGCGGTATTACTATTCTAAGGAGGAAACTACATGATAAAAAAATTTATCAGAGCTGCAATAGCCGCTGTGACTTTATGTCTTGCGGTATCAGTTCCATTATATGCATCAGCTGCCACTCCGGAAGAAGCTGCTGAAATAGCCCGTCAGTACGGCTACTCAGAGGATATGATCCAGCAGGCGTGGAACGAATATAACGCAAACCCTGAGCTTTATACGCCTGATGTTATAGATAACTACATCGAACAGCTTAAAGAGTCCGGTCAGAAAATAGTCACAGAAGTTCCATACGATCCGCAGGCTACTATCCCTGCTGCTGCAACTTCAACTGTTTCCGCTGCTTCTACAGCCAAAGGCTCTGCAACTGCTGCGACTGCTTCATCTTCCGCAAACAACTCCACCACTACAACTGCTGATGACGGCACTATAACACTCACTATGCCGGACGGTGATTCCTTCACACGCATAAGCAAGGAAGCTTTCATTGCCCTTTCATATGAGGACAAACAGGCTTACCTCAAAACATTCACTGCGGAACAGCAGAAGGTATTCATCAAAAACCTCTCACCTGAGGAATACAAAAGCCTCATGAAACAGCTCCCTGCCGATAAAAAAGTTGAAGTTATCGACGAACTGACAAAAATTACCGACGACCTCGGCTTTACTCTTACCGTTGACGAGATCTCAGACGAAAACGTGAAAGTGTCAATGAAAAATCAGGACGGCGAACTTGTCGCTGTAGGTCAGGCAAAAGAAGTTGTTGAGAATACAGGCTACGACCGCCGTGGAATACTCTTTTTCTCCGCTGGTATGATAGCTGCCGGTATCGTGGCTATGATAGCAGTTGCAAAAAAATGCTTCGGCAGAGACAGTTCTGAGGTGTGATATGAGCAAGAAAAGATCATACAGCACAGCCGCTCATATTGCAGCGCCTTTCATAGTACTTGCAATATGCACCGGTATAATATCAGCCGCTCTCATAAAACCGGCGGACAAGCTTAAAGTTTATGCCAACTTGGCTTTCATGGACTCCCTTAAATCCGATCCTTCCGATAATTCAGGTCTTGTTGTGAGAGAAAATGAGATAATAAGCACCTACGACGGCAAAACTTCAAAAACAGGCGAAGTTATACGTCCGAAGTTCGGTGAGCTTTACGCAGAGATAAAAAGCAGCCGTCTTGACCTTGACGTACCCGTTTACTGGGGAAGCAATGCCGAACTCCTCGAACACGGAGCCTGCAATTCTTCAAGTTCAGCCGTTGTCGGAACTGAGGGAAATACCGTTATAAGCGCTCACGCTGACACATTCTTTGCAGAGCTTGAAAAGCTCAAGGAAGGTGATGTTCTGACTATCAGGACAAATTACGGCAAATTCACCTACAAGGTCAAAGAACTTATCACTTTCAACAGCAGCGACAGAAAATATATAGCGCCTACAGAAGATACACGCCTTACACTTTATACCTGCAAAAAAGACCTCCTCGGAAGTTCAGCTATACGTATAGGCGTTATCTGTGAACTTACCAAAAGTGAGTTCTACACCGATATCGAGGAGGAAACTGAATAATGAAAAATGCTCTGACATACATCTGCTCAATAATAATATCAGTTATCCTCGTATTTACAGTGATCTCCAGCGTTTTCGGCGTAGTAGGAAAAATACACGTAAGTGAGGAACGCTTCACTTCACTTGCTGTAGAAAATGATGTGCCTGAAAAGGTTTACAGTGAACTTGAAAAGTATTTTTCAAACCGTTCAAGCTCTACAAGCATCCCTGCAAACGTATACATGGATGCTATTGACACGGAGTATCTCACATTCATAATAAACCGCAACATCCACAACGGCTTCGCCGCACTCAACAGCGAAAGTACTGAAAATTCAGTTATTGACAACCCGTCTCTCAACGCTTCTATCGAGGATTTCTTCAACGCCTACGCTGAGGAGACAGGATGTGAAAAAGATGACAAATTCAATAAGAAGCTCGAAGATACAAAATCAAGCGCATATAACGTTATAATCGACCAGTGCGATATCTACAAATTCAACGCTCTTGAAAAACACGGTGTACTATCAAAGCTCGCATTCTTTTACAGCAAGCTTGATATCGTACTTCTGATATGTGTCGGCGCTTGCTTTGCACTTACGATACTGCTCACTCTGCTCAATTCCGGCACAAAAGCCGGAGGTATGTTCTGGATAGGCATATCGCTCGCTATCGCCGGAATAATCATTATCGTACCTTGCAGCTACTTCATCGTAAGCGACTATTTCAGCGCTTTCACTATCAAACAACCGCAGATATACACCGCTTATACCTCGACACTTAACGCTCTTAACAAGGCTATGTTCTCAACATCTATATGCATCATGACGATAGGACTTTGTCTTACGATCATTTACAGAGTTCTCGCCTGCGAAAACCCTGACGTTAAGCCGGCTAAGGTGGACTGAACTGAATATCTTACAAATGGCGGAGCTTTCCGCCATTTTTTATTTGTTGAGAGATTTGACGTTTTAATTTATAAAAGCTATTGAAAATTCTGTAAAAGTGTGGTATACTTAAAAAGTGATACTTATCTGCAATGATAAGTATAAGTAAAAATTATTGGAGGTCATAACAATGGGAATGTTTGACAAGCTTATTGCCAACCTTAAAGCAAGCAAAAAAACTATAGTATTCACAGAGGGCAACGATAACCGTATCCTCTCTGCTACTGACAGACTCCTCAAAGAGGGACTTATGGGAGTTATTCTCTGCGGCAATCCTGACGAAGTAAAGGCTGCTGCTGCTGCCGGCAACTTCAATATCGACGGCGCTGAGATCGTTGATCCTGCAACTTATCCTGAAATGGATGCTCTCGTAGCTCAGATGTTCGAGCTCCGTAAGGGCAAGATGACTGAGGATGAGTGCCGTGCTGCTCTCTCAAAGTCCAACTACTTCGGCACAATGCTCGTAAAAGCTGGCAAGGCTGACGCTCTTCTCGGCGGTGCTACATACTCTACTGCTGACACTGTAAGACCTGCTCTTCAGATAATCAAGACAAAGAAGGGTTCAAACCTCGTAAGTTCTTCATTCATCCTCTTCCGTGAGAAGGACGGTCAGGAAGAAAAGATAGCTATGGGCGACTGCGCTATCAACCTCGGATATACTGACAGACTTGACAAGGACGGTAACGTTGTTCTCTCTGCTGCCCGTCAGCTCGCAGAAGTTGCTGTAGAGACTGCAAGAACTGCTGATTTCTTCGGTATTGATCCTAAGGTCGCTGTACTCAGCTTCTCAACATACGGCTCAGGCAAGGGCGGCACAGTTCAGCTCAGCCACGATGCTGTTATCGAAGCTCGTCAGCTCGATCCAAACCTCGTTATCGACGGCGAATTCCAGTTCGACGCTGCTGTATCAGCAGAAGTTGCTAAGACAAAGTGCCCTGATTCAAAGGTTGCTGGTCAGGCTAACACATTCATCTTCCCACTTATCGAAGCTGGCAACATCGGCTACAAGATCGCTCAGCGTCTTGGCGGATACGAAGCTTACGGCCCTATTCTCCAGGGACTTAACGCTCCTATCAACGACCTTTCAAGAGGCTGCAATGCTGATGAAGTTTACAAAATGGCTATCATCACAGCTGGCATGGCTTGATCCTGACTTGGTAAGACAGATACCCATATAAAAATTTTGCTCCTAAGTGTTGAAAAAACGCTTAGGAGCTTTAATTTTATCCGGATGCTGAGGTATGTTCAGGACTTTTTCAGCATTCTTATGACCGTGTCATTCAGGAAATCAGCAAAAGACGGCAACTCTGTTATTTCTCCATGGTCTTCCCACATGATCTTACCTGTTTCTTTGGAAAAGCCAATAAATTGACCATCCCCTATCACTTCACCGATCATTACCATTTCATCAGGTACTAATTCGCAATCAATGTCAAAGCCGTTCACACCTCTTATTATTGCAAGTTCATTACAAATATCGGAATATCCCGAAAACCTGAGCCAATCTTTTATTGATCCAGGTATTTTTATATTATGCTCTTTTTCCCATGAAGATAATTCTTCCTCACTAGAGCCTGTTCACATAAAAA
>DEBW01000101.1:0-139 GCA_002348905.1 Ruminococcus flavefaciens
AACCTCAATGTTAAGGAAAATATAGAAACAGGTGCTTATCTTTCTGACAAGCCGCTTGATATTGATGAGCTTTTAAAGATTCTTGGTCTTTACGATCATCGTTATAAACTTCCGAATCAGCTTTCAGGCGGTCAGCAGC
>DEBW01000101.1:189-3474 GCA_002348905.1 Ruminococcus flavefaciens
TGTGATGAACCGACAGGTGCGCTTGATTACAAGACTTCCAAGGAGATACTTAAACTCATTGAAGAAGTAAACCAGAAGTATGGAAATACAATAATAATGGTAACTCACAACGAAGCTATAAAGAATATGGCTGACCATGTGATCAAGTTCCGTGACGGTAAGATAAGGCATGACATAATCAATACTGAAAAGATCACTGCCGAAGAGCTCGACTGGTAAGGGGGCTCCGGTATGGAAAAGAACAGTATTTCATTCGGAAAGCGTCCGCGTGATCCGATGGTAAAGCGTGTCTGGAAGGATATCTGGCGCGACCGCAGACGTTATATCATGATTTTTCTTATGCTGGTAACGGTCATAGGATTTGTTTCCGGTATGTATGTCGCCAATAACAGTATGCTTACCACGCTTGATGAAAATGTTACGATCATGAAGCGTGAGCACGGACATTTCCGCCTTTCGGACAAAGCGGATGAGGAAACGATCAAAGCTATAGAATCAGGTGAGAAAGCTGATGTTGTATCAGTATTCCGTGAACGTGCCTATGATGAGGCAGAGGATGAAGTTATTGACGCCGTTGAAGATGCTGTAGCGGAAGAAGTAGAAAAGCAGGTAAAGGCAGCTATACTTGAACAGGTTTCTGCAGCAGTTACCGGTCAGCTTGCACAGGCTGAGCAAGCTGGTATGAAATATTCCGACGAGGAAAAACAGGCTGCTATCGACAAGGCTTATGACAGTGCTTTAAGCGAAAACTTTGACAAGGCATATGAAGAGGCACTGAAAACAGCAAAAGAGTCAGAAGATTATGAGAAGGCCCTGGACGAAGCTTTTGATAAAGCACACAAGGAAATAGATGATAAGATAGATGAAAAATATTCTGAACTTTCAGAAAGATATGAACTGGATGAAGAATTTGATCCTGTTCCGGTCACAGTTTATGAGCTTTTCTATAAGGATGTAGATGAAATACATAAGAATACCGGCACGAATGATTCAAAGATAAGAGTTTATCCTGAAAGAAATGACATCGATCTGTATGACATACTTGATGGTCATGCTCCTGAAAATGACAAGGAGATACTTATCGACCGTATGCACGCAGACAATGCCGGAATAAAAACCGGCGACACTATTTATGCAGGAAAAACGAAGTTTGAAGTGTGCGGACTTGCTGCTTTCGTTGATTATTCGACATTATACGAGAGTAACACTGATACCATGTTTGATGCACTTACTTTCAATGTGGGTATGACCACAGACGAAGGTTTTGCCAGAATCAGAAGCAATACACGTTCAAATTATGCATTTACTTACAATAACGCTCCGGCGGATGAATATGAGGAAAAAGAACTTTCGGACCATTTTCTTAAAGTACTTTTAACTCAGGTGGCGGCTTCAGAAAATGAAGATCTTGAAATAAAGGATTTTGTTCCTGCCTATGCAAACAATGCAATGAATTTTGCAAAAGATGACCTTGGATCAGACAAGGCGATGGCAGGAGTGCTTCTTTACATTCTTACAGCAGTATTTGCATTCATTTTTGCAGTAACTATAAGTACAACCCTTGACCAGGAATCATCGGTTATCGGTACACTCAGAGCTTCCGGTTATACCAAAGGAGAACTGTTACGCTATTACATGAGTGCTCCGCTGCTTGTAGTTGCTTTCGCTGCGATCGCAGGCAATGCACTTGGCTATTCATTTTTCAAGGATACTGTTATAGGAATGTACAATAACAGCTATAGTCTGCCTAAGTACAGAACCATCTGGACTCCTGAAGCATTTATTCGTACAACAGTTATTCCTCTGGTTCTCATGCTTGTGATAAATCTTGTTGTAATTACAAAAACTCTGCGTCTGTCACCTTTGCGCTTCTTACGACATGATCTTAAGCAGAACAAAAAGAAGAAGACCATGAGACTTCCGAGATGGAACTTCCTCTCACGTTTCCGAATGCGTGTATTTCTTCAGAACATTCCGAACTATCTGATGCTTTTTGTAGGAATCACATTCGTTATGCTGCTGCTTTCCATGGTCGTTGGCTTACCGGAAACTCTTTCATATTATCAGAATAATATTGAAGACGGTATGTTTGCCAAAGAACAGATCATTTTAAGCACTACTGAGGATGAAGACGGAGATACTATTACAACTGCCGCTAAGGATGCCGAGATCTTTTCCGTTTATTCGCTGGAAAGAAAATCTGATACATACAACGAAGAAATTTCAGTTTACGGTGTTGCAGAAAACAGTAAATATATAAATCTTGACAGTAAATATGAAAAGAATGCAGACGATGATGAGGTCTATGTTTCGAAAGCTTATGCTGACAAGTACGGAGTACAAGCCGGGGACACTATTGTTCTTTCTGAAAAGTATGAGCATAAGGACTACACATTCAGAGTATACGATATTTACGATTACACTGCTGCTTTAACAGTGTTTATGAGCAACGACAGATTCAACCATGAGTTCGATAAGGACGAAGGAAGCTTTACCGGATATTTAAGCAATAACCCGGTTAATGACATTGATGAGGAATACATTGTTAAAAAGATCACTGTGGACGATATGCTTAAGATCGCCCGTCAGCTGGATCACTCTATGGGTTCCTACATGGTTTACTTCCAGTATGTGTGCGTTATCATTGCTGCGATCATCCTTTATCTTCTTACAAAGATCATCATTGAAAAGAACGAACGAGCTATTTCGATGACTAAGATCCTTGGCTACAGCAACGGTGAGATTGCGTCGCTCTATATTATACCGACTGCGTTAATGGTATTCTTCTCGGAATTCATTGCAATATACCTTGGTTTCGTCCTTATGAAATTTGCATGGCAGCTAATGTTAATGAGTATGAGCGGCTGGTTTGAGTTTGTGATGCCGTTCTCAGGCTTAGTAAAGGAATTCGTTCTCGTATTTGCTGCTTACCTGATAATTACGATTATTGACTACATTCGTATTCGTAAGATACCTAAAGTTCTGGCACTTAAGAATGCTGAGTAAATCCAATCACTTATACTGTCTGTTTTGTACAGAATAAATATTAGTTAGCCGTTCATAATTGGACGGCTTTTTTCTTTGCTATATCTTTAAATCAGAGTTAGCATATGCTATAATAGAAATGCTGGTTTGCGTAAACTAACCTGTTGATGGTGGGCAATCACTGCATACAGGAAAGCAAACAATGAAAATATCATTATACTAAGGAAACACTGATTAAGCCAGCAATCCGGCTTCGCTGGATTGCTGGGGTGGGGAGATTGCGGGGCTTCGCCCCGAACC
>DEBW01000065.1:0-524 GCA_002348905.1 Ruminococcus flavefaciens
CTGATACTGAAAGCAACTTTTTTGTTATTCGGTATTGCAACTTTCGAAAGATAAACCTCATAGTCTCCCTTTTCCTGGATGTACTGTGAAATATCAGTATGGTCATAATAAGTTGCATATATCGTGTAAGGAGTATTGTCACGAATGATCGGAGTTACAGGTTCTCCGTTTCGCTTGATGACCCAGCCTATCTCACCGTAACTCTCCATATGTTCAGGGCGATACACAATATTGTCTTCCAGCCTTATTTCCACCTTGTCATATGACATATCCATATCTTCCTGTGTTTTGATAGCCCAGTCATATTTTTTCCCTCTGATATCATAATTCTTTATAAAACCGGATTTTTTAAAGTATTCAACGGTAAGCGATTTCTGGTACATGCCTCCGTATTCGGCTAATTCTTCGTAATCTTTGCTTCCGATTGAGAAATGTTTGCTTGTATTATCATTCGAACAGATAATATAAAAGTAGGCTGTTCCTCTCTCTTCACTCTGCATGGGGATATAATTATTATATTCCTC
>DEBW01000065.1:743-2313 GCA_002348905.1 Ruminococcus flavefaciens
TCACGGTACTCCATTTTCTTTGCAATTATCCTGCTTAATATTTCTCTAATCTCACGGAACACAGCCACCAGATAAAATATAAGCAGACCAGTACAAAGCAAAGTCCACAAAGAATGGGGTATCATTTTCAAAAGCAGATCAGAACGTATTTCTTTAAGCGCTCCGTAACCAATATAGCTTTCCGGACATCTCATAAAAAATGACACTCCGGCAAATATCAGTACCAGCACTATAATCCCTATAAAAGACTCCTTTAGTGATTTCATAATCTATCATTCTTCTTTATCATAATATTTCCTTCGTCGTTTAAATACATGGTCTAAATAAGGTCCTGTCACTTCCATCACAGCATACCCGTCTTCCAGGCGATAAACTCTCCGGTCCAGTATTTCTGAGGCAAAATCATAACAGAATCGCACAATTCAGGTGCGGCTAATATAGGATAAACACTGCCCTGAATAAATCTTCCCGGAATGTCCTTCCGGAATACCATTACGGACATAAATCTGACCGGTATCTCTCTGTCATCTACCGTAACCGGAAATTCAAGAGAAGTCCTGTCCGTTTCAGCTGTCACTATCGATGCTGCTTTTCTGTACTGTTCCGGTATTGTTTCCGGGTCTTTATCCTTGTATGAAAAAATGGTATGCGCTGTTTCCTTCAGAATTTCAGGATCTGATTCACCGAACTCATCTGTGGTATAGATAAAATTAGCGGGATAATCTCCTCTTTTCTTCGGATCAAACAGAGCAACATTAGCCTGAAGGAGTACGGCATAATAGACCTTTCCGTGCTTAAACAGAGTATTCTTATCCTTATATATCTGATAAAGTCCGTCCGTTGTACGCAGCCATGAAGGCATCGGAAGGATTTTAAACCGAATCGGCTTTCTGCTGTAATTCTCCCTCATTCTGTAGAGGTTATCTTTTAAATCAATATCCATATCCCATATCCTCATGTAACTATATCATTAGTAAAAGTTTCTTCGTAGGCAATGCTGTTATCCTTGTCTGCAGTATAGTTCATCTTCTTGAATTCATCAATAGCCATCTGCACCTGAAATTCATCAAGTTCTATCGAAACATCAGTTATTCTGCCGCTTTCAGGTAGTCTGACTTTGATGACCGCATAATATTCATATCTGCTTTTGCCGTAAAGGCTGTCCTCATATTCCTTGACTCTGACAACTTTTCTTGTTATATTCTCTGCCAGTCTGTAGTCAACAGCATATACTTTGCCTTTGGTAAATCCATGGATATGAGTTGTACCAAATCCCAGTCCGTTTCTCTTGTAATACAGGAATTTGCCATTCAGATATGATTTTTCAAGTGTATCAAAATCGCAGTCATGAGTATACCACTCTCTGACGCCTCTGGTACTGAGAGAAAGATAAAAAACAAAGAAAAGAACACTGGCAGTAACTATAACGACAGCCAGTATGAACTGATGCTTGTAACATGCACTGACTGATGATAACGCCAGAAGAACTGAAAATGTCACTGCCACGAGCCAGTCTTCACGCTGCCTTAAATGGGATATCATATCCTTTTTCATTGTCTTTTTCGCAGGA
>DEBW01000065.1:2443-3928 GCA_002348905.1 Ruminococcus flavefaciens
GCTTCTCGTGAAAATATGAATACACCGTAAAGATAATAAGCAGCGGCATTGCAATAAGAGCAATCAATTTGTCAACGATCTCACCGTGCATTAAATAAAAGTACAGTGACACGATTACACTTACAACGCATATCTCTATAGTATTATGCAGTGAATTTCCGGGTTTCAGTTTTCTAAAATCAAGTTTTCTGTTGTATCTCATATTTTTCCCTGTCCCCTGACTGGTTAATTTCCATCTTAACAAATTCCCAGTAAATATCATTTGACTTTCCAGAGTAATGCTTTCGTGATATCTTATACTATCCAAATGATACATATTTGTTGATTTAAATACTTTAATTATACCACGTAATATGGCTCTTATCAAGTAAATTTGTCTGTGATTTTTGTTATAGATATTGATATCACGACTTTAAGATGCTATAATTTAAGCATAAAGAAAGACATACAAAACGAAGGGGGATTTTTTATGAACAAAATTTTAAAAGGGATAGGTGTAGTTTTTACTCTTACACTTCTTGTCTGCGGACTTTCCTCATGCGGAAAAGTAAAGAGTGCCAAAGAACTTCATAAGTACGCGAAAAAGACATACGGTGAATGTACTGTCGTTTCCAGTACTGAGGATACAAAGAGTACTGTACTCACCGTACATGACAAACTGCAGGATTTTGACTACAATGTTTCGAGCAGTATGCAGGGCATATACATAGACGGATCAAGTTTTGGCTCAGTACCTCAGACAAGCAGCGACTTCGACCGGAAGCTCGACAAAAAAGTAATTTCTGTCGCAAAGGATGAACTTGATGCTGTCTGTTCAAAGTACAAGGTAAGAATGGAAACCGATTCATTCAGTCTTCTTGTTATCCGTTCAAATGATGAAAACGCAGCGAAAACAGCCGCATCTGAATGTGCTGCTATCTTACAGAAACAAAATCTGAACAATCGCCTTGACCAGCGACAGATCGAAGCTTACGCGGATAACGAAGAAACCTGTTATCATGATGAAAAATACTGTATCATTATCCTTCCTGATATAAAACTTCTGGATAAAGATGATGAACTCGTCCTTGAATACACACAGAGAGCACGCAGTCAGAGCGACAGTAAGGCTGAATTTGTACGCAAAGAAGAGAAGAAATTCTCCGACACCGGTGCTGATCTGAACCGTGTAGTATCCACACTTGGGCAGGACTATCCTACCGAGCCGGATTCGCCGGTAACATATTATTACTTCAAATCATCCAAAGGTGAAGAATTCTATCTGTGTAATTTCCTCTATCAGGATGAAAACAGTGCAGCTTACTATTACTTCACGAATTACAAAGGTGAATAATACATAACAAAATACAACGGCTTCTCCGACTGACTATCAGTTACGGAGAAGCCATGTTTTTTATGTTAAGTAATCAAATCATTATTCATTGACAGCCTTCTTCCTCATCATCACTGCAACCGTATACAAGAACTGCAACCGTGATATAACCT
>DEBW01000068.1:0-279 GCA_002348905.1 Ruminococcus flavefaciens
GCTTTTTTGCTCCGACTACAGAAACATCCTCGTCCGGCGCACCGAGCACTACTGCAATGCAGCATACTCCGTTAGAGCTTATTCCAGCCTCAGCACAGCAATAACCGCTTTTTTCAGAATGACAGGCTTTGAAGCCGATATGCTTATCATAAGTACGTGTCAGGACGTTCTCGCTGACAAGTTCAGTTGCTCCCCCTTTTATGAAGTCTCTCCACGTTTTGAAGTACGGACGCAGAAACTCATATTTACTTAGCCTGCTGCATATCACCGCCATATCAT
>DEBW01000068.1:380-769 GCA_002348905.1 Ruminococcus flavefaciens
GAAAAGGCTGTATTTCGCAGACCGAGGTCAAAAGCCTCACTGTTCATGCGGCTGACGAAATTCTCAATGCTCCGCTCAGAAGCTTCCGCAAGTACAGTCATAGCATCGTTGGCATTACCGATTATGACAGCTTTCAGCAGTTCCTCAACAGTAAGCTTATCGCCCGGAAGAAGCCATACTACAGCGCCTTTTGTGCCACTGACGCTTTCCGACGCTGTAAGCTCAGTCGAAAGCAGATATTTTCCGGTTTCGATATCGTCGGCTATCAGTAGCAGCGACATAAGCTTGCTGAGATATCCGCAGTTAAGCTGTTTATCGGGAGCTTTACTCATGAGTACCGTTTCCGTTGAAGCCTCCATGAGCACGTAAGCTTCAGCTCCGTCAGCCAT
>DEBW01000068.1:904-8348 GCA_002348905.1 Ruminococcus flavefaciens
TTTCCTGCTTGTATTACGAAAAAAACGGCTCAAACGAGCCGCTTAAATCAATTATAACGTGTAATTATAAAGCCGTCAATATTGTTTCCGGAAATATCGTAAGCGCCGCCGATAGGCAGAAGTCCCACGGTTATATCTCCTTCTGATTTTATGTAGTAGATGCTGCAATCAGCATAGTTTGCAGTGACCTTTAACGGAGCGGATGCATTATATCCCTTGAGATATTCAACGTACTCCTCAAGGCACATACCAGTTGCGTGCATATTTTCAGCGTGGACTTTTCCGACATAGCGCAGATGCCACGGACAGTATTCCTCGCCGGTCTTTTCGCTCTTATCTCTTGGATATCTGACGATAAATCCGTACTTGTAGCAGTTATCTACTATCCAGCCTTCATCGTCCTCGCCGTCATAGCTGAGAACCATGCCAGCGCCGTTAAGAGCGAGGTCGATAGTATTTCCAGTCACACGCTCCTGGAAATAGCGTGGACAGTAAGAGCCTGTGCCGGTGAAAGTCTCGGTAGTACCGTAAACGATGAAGTCATTGAGTCCGGTAGCATCGTTATAATCAGCCATCATACTGTTAAGAGCCTCTGCTGCATCTTTTTTGAGGTAAATACCTTCATCAGCGAGAGTATAGTACTCATTTCTGAATTCTAAAAGGTCAACGAGATCAGATTTATCAGCCGGATTTACAGGATGCTCCTCATTAACGATAACAAGGTCGCCTTCCTTTACCTTATCAGCCGGAATATTCTCCTCCTTGAAGCCTTCATTCTGTACAAAATCCGTAGACGGCTCGCTTTCGCCGCCAACAGTTGTAGGCATAGTTGCAAGCTGACCGTTTGCATCATATTTTTTATCGAATTCGCCCTCAACTACAACGCTGCCGGGTGTATCAGGTATAAAAATATTTCTTTTAAGTCCGTCAGCGATACAGATAACAAAAGCTATACAAGTCATAGCAATAGCAACTCTGCCCGTATGGACATGAACTTTTTTCTTCCTATCCTTCCCCATTTTTGACCTCCCTTATACTTTTTTGTTCTGCACATAACAGCGAAAACAAACTTTCCGCAAAAAATTATAGTATATACAAAAACTTATTCATACTTTTCCACAAATATCATTATAATACAAAAGGAAGCTTCTGTCAATATAAAAATCAAAAATCTTTGAAATTTCACTATAAAATAATCATTGATATACTGTCATTTCACAATATAGAAGAAAAAAATGAGTATTTACAAGGCAGTTCATTGTTCAAAATTTTATATGTAAAAATTTATGCAAAATATGCATTTTGTTGGAACAGCTACTATAGCTATTGTCAAATCTTTAATAGGTTATCTGCAATACATATTTCAACGTTGAAAACTAAAAAACCGCAGAGCCGGAAAACTCTGCGGTCTTAAAGATATTTTTTTAAGCTTACTTTCCGAATACTGCAAGGAGGAATCCGGCAGCGATAGCTGAACCGATAACACCTGCAACATTAGGGCCCATAGCGTGCATGAGCAGGAAGTTTGAAGGATTTGCCTTCTGACCTTCCATCTGTGATACACGGGCAGCCATTGGTACAGCTGAAACACCTGCTGAACCGATGAGCGGATTGATCTTTCCGCCTGTAAGTATGTACATGAGCTTTCCTACGAGAAGTCCGCCGATAGTAGAGAATGCGAAAGCGGTAAGTCCGAGGACGATTATCATGAGTGTCTTGATGTTGAGGAAGCTGCTTGCAGCAGTTGTAGCACCAACAGAGATTCCGAGGAATACTGTTACGATGTTCATGAGAGCGTTCTGAACTGTGTCAGAAAGTCTTTCTGTAACACCGCACTCTCTCCAGAGGTTACCAAGCATGAGGCAGCCTACGAGCGGAGCTGTTGAAGGGAGAAGGAGTATAACGAACATAGCAACGATGATAGGGAAGATTATCTTCTCTGTCTTTGTAACGTTTCTGTTCTGCTCCATTTTTACCTGACGCTCTTTCTCTGTTGTGAGAAGTCTCATGAGCGGAGGCTGTATCATCGGGATAAGAGCCATGTAGGAGTAAGCTGCGATAGCTATAGGACCGAGAAGCTCAGGAGCAAGTCTTGTTGTAAGGAAGATAGCTGTCGGACCGTCAGCACCGCCGATGATACCGATAGAAGCTGCCTGATTGCCTGTGAATCCGAGGCATACAGCTCCGAAGAATGCGAGGAATACGCCCATCTGAGCAGCAGCTCCGAGGAGGAGGCTCTTAGGGTTAGCTATAAGCGGACCGAAGTCTGTCATAGCGCCGACACCGAGGAATATCAGTGACGGGTAAATACCGGCTTTTACGCCTATATAGAGGATATCCAGCAGACCTCCGTGAGCCATTACATGACCGTAGCTGTGGTAATACTCGCTCGATTCATCGAGGAACTGCGACCATAATTCAGGGTGGTAAAGAGCGTCTGTAGATTCAGGACCAAAATAAGAAAGGTTAACGAGCAGACATCCGAATGCGATACCCACAAGGAGAAGCGGCTCGAACTTTTTAACGATACCGAGGTAAAGAAGAACGCATGATATAGCTATCATTACGAGGTTCTTCCAGCCATCGCCAACGAAGAAGCTCTGAAAACCGGAATCGTTCCAGAGTTTTTCAAGGGTCTCAACAATATTCATTATTTGCCCTCCTTATGCTATGACAACCAGCGGAGCGCCTGTATCAACAACTGCGCCCTTGCTTGTAACTACCTGAGCAACAGTACCGTCCTTAGGAGAAACGATCTCGTTCTCCATCTTCATAGCTTCAAGGATAACAAGTATCTGACCAGCCTTTACTGTATCGCCCTGTTTTACGTCAACACGGAGGATATTTCCAGGCATCGGAGCTGCAACAGTCTCGCCGGCAGCAAGATTTACAGGTGCAGCAGGTGCAGGAGCAGCAGCGGCAGGTGCGGCAGCTGGTGCAGCAGCAGGAGCAGCGGCAGCGGCAGGAGCCGGTGCAAGTGCCTCGTACTCGTCAAGGAGTATAGCCTTGCCCTTTTCTACCTCAACTTCATATGTCTTTCCGTTAAGTGTTACTTTATACTTCATGATCATTTTACCTCCTTAATGGATATAAAGCGCAGCTCGTTAAGAGGAGTCTGCATTTTGTCAGCAACTATAGCCATGATCATAGCTGCTTCCTTGTCCGGTACGCCGTGGAGCTTTACGTGTCCGGCAGAACCCGGAGCTGTAGGAAGATCTACAGGAGCAGGAGCAGCTTCAGCCGGCTTGGCAGCAGTTTCCTTCTTTGCACTTTCAAGTGCAGCCTTAGCCTTGGCATCCTTGCTCTTGAAGAACGCACCTGTTATGTAAAGTACGCACATAAGGAGAACAAGTCCGAAGAATACTACTGAATAGCCGAATACAGCAGTTATAGCAGCATCGCCTATCTCCATTTTTGTACCGCTGTCAGCAGTCTGGGCAGCAAGCAATGTAAAGTTCATAGTTATGCCTCCTTACATTTCTTCGATAGTATAAACTGCCTCGTTCTCTTCCTTAGCCTTGCGGTCTTTGAGGAACTTCATAGTCTGATCAGGGTAGCAGATGTAGCTCATAACATCTTCCTCGCTGCGGCAGAGGTCACCGAGAGCTTCTCTTGCAGCTGTGAACTCTTCGCCTGTACGCTTCTGATCTTCGATACGGCAGTCAACCGGTGAATCTTCTCCGAGAACCTTCTTGGAAAGCTCAGCATCAAGAGGTGCAGGAGCAATACCGTACTCGCCCTTGATATAGTTCTTTACTTCCTTGGATATATTCTTGTAGCGCTCGCCGATAAGAACGTTTGTTACAGCCTGATTTCCTACCATCTGTGAAAGCGGAGTTACAAGCGGAGGATAGCCGAGGTCAGCTCTTACCTTTGGTATCTCAGCGAGAGCAGCGTCAAACTTGTCCATAGCGTGCATATCAGTAAGGTTAGCGATCATATTTGAAAGCATACCGCCAGGTACTTTGTATACGAGTGCCTGAGCATCAGTAGCAAGGCTCTTTGGATTGAGCTGACCGTTGTCGATGTACTTCTGCTTTACAGGCTTGAAGTAATCATTTACCTTGTTGATGATATCCTCATCAAGACCTGTTTCGATGCCGTACTGCTTGAGAGCGTAGAACATAGTCTCAGTAGCAGGCTGTGAAGTACCGCCTGAGAAGCATGAAGTTGCGGTGTCGATAACGTCGATGCCTGATTCGATAGCCTTTGTGATAGTCATATAAGCCATACCTGTTGTGCAGTGAGTATGGAGTATAAGTGTCATATCGCCGATAGCGTCTTTGATGCCCTTGATGAGGTGTTCAGCCTCGTATGGTGACATAGTACCAGCCATATCTTTAAGGCAGATAGTATCAAATCCCATAGTCTTGAGTTCCTTGCACATCTCGATGTACTTGTCAACGGTGTGTACAGGGCTCTGTGTGTAAGAAATACAGCCGGAAGCAACTGTTCTTGAATTAGCGTACTTCTTTGTAGCGTTGAGAGCAGTCTCGATGTTTCTGAAGTCGTTGAGAGCGTCGAAGATACGGATAACGTCGATACCGTTCTTGATAGAAAGCTCGATGAACTTCTCTACTACGTCGTCGTGGTAGTGCTTATAGCCGAGAAGATTCTGACCTCTGAGAAGCATCTGAAGTCTTGTGTTAGGAAGGTTCTTTCTGAGACCACGGAGTCTCTCCCACGGATCTTCGCCGAGATATCTGAGACATGAGTCAAATGTAGCTCCGCCCCAGCACTCTATTGAATAATATCCTGCCTTATCCATATCGGAAAGGATTCCCTCATAATCCTTGTAAGGCAGACGTGTTGCCATCAGTGACTGGTTGGCATCACGCAAAACGGTTTCTGTCAGTTGCACTTTTTTCATGTACAAGCCTCCTCAAATAATATCTGCAAAAAGCAGAAAATATGTACTAAAAACTCCATAAGGAGAATAAAGGTCTACTGCGCCATTGCAAATAAACCAATCAAAGTAAATTATAACACATTGAAAATTAAATTTCCACTGTTTTTTACAGTTTTTTCATTATTTTCACCATGTTTGACATATTTATTTCATATAATAACGATATGCCTGTTTTATCTAACTAAAAGCAATATTTACATATCACTCAGAAATTCACGGATAGCCTTGTCAGCTTCATTCACCCTTGCACGGAATTCAGTTGCAGATATTCGCATAGCTCCGCTGCCAAAAATTATCATCTGCTCCGGACCGTCAGAAGTGGCAACTCTGACACGGTGGTTCTTTGAAAGCTCATGGCTGACACGTTCTATGTAGGTATCGGCAGTTTCGGACTCTTTGGTATATACTATATTAATATTGTAATAGCGTTCAACGTCACGGTGTCTGCCCTTGACCTTGTATGCATCGAACACAAGTATCACTTCACAGCCGGCGTAGCCCTGATAATTGCACATTATCTTCACAAGCTCCGCCCTTGCGGCATCAAGGTTCTCAGAAGCTATTTTTTTCAGGTCATCCCATGCAAAAATGATATTGTACCCGTCAACAAGAAGATAGTCAGGGCCTTCATATTTCGGCAGACTTACAGGCTTGCTGTAGTCGCTCTCTATCTTACGGCGCTTGAAAGCTTTTCGTGGATCACGCTCGATTTTGCCGTAGGTGCGCTCGAATATCTCCATAAGTTCCTCGTCGGAAGCAGCTCTCTCAAAGAATCGCTGTACCTTTTTCTGCTTTTCGTCCTGATTTTCGGAGGTATCAGCAGAAAGGACAGACGGCAGATGCATATGCTCAGGAACTTCGTTCCACTTGACAACATAGCCTGCTCCGTGACTGCAAAATATAGAATCTGCGCTGTTTTCAAGGTCTGACTCGCATTCGTAGCCTATTGAAGCTATGACCTCCTTGGCATTGTGACACGGTCTGTAACCGCTGTTCACGCAGGAAATATGTCCTCGTCCTCTTGTGTAGCCTATAACTTCCGACTGGTACTCGCTAAGCTCTGATACAGGCGCTGAACCGCTTATCACCGACATTTCTCCCACAGTCTCAGGAGCTTCAAACTCAGCGGACATATGCTGAAGGTCAGCAATGGCTCTGCCGACAAATTCAGACGGTATTTCAAGTTCATAGTCGTAATACGGCTCAAGGAGTACGCTTTTGGCAGACATAAGTCCCTGACGGACTGCACGGTAAGTTGCCTGACGGAAGTCTCCGCCCTCGGTATGTTTAAGGTGAGCTTTTCCGGCTGCAAGAGTTATCTTCATATCTGTTATCGGCGAACCGGTCAGAACTCCGATATATTCCTTTTCTTCGAGGTGAGTGAGGATAAGTCTCTGCCAGTTGCGGTCAAGGTCATCCTCGGAGCATTCTGCTGCGAACTGCAATCCGCTTCCAGCCGGCAAAGGCTCTAAAATAAGGTGAACTTCCGCATAATGGCGTAAAGGCTCGTAATGTCCGACACCTTCAACAGTATTGCGTATAGTCTCCTTGTACGCTACAGCTCCGCTGCCGAAAGTTATGGTATAGCCGAACTTGTCCTCTATCATGCGGCTGAGCACTTCAAGCTGCACTGCTCCCATTAGCTGAATATGTATCTCTCTGAGCTGTTCGTTCCATATAATGTGGAGCTGTGGGTCTTCGTCTTCAAGACGGCGCATATCTTTAAGTACATCATAGGCGTTTTTCTCAGACGGATATTCAGCCTTGTATGTCATTACCGGCTCTAATACCGCCCTGTCGGAATTTCGTATGCAGCCTATGCCCTGACCTGCAAATGTGCCTTCAAGTCCGGTAACAGCGCATACCTCGCCTGCTTCCGCCTTTTCAGCATTACGGAATTTTTCGCCGGAATAGAAGCGTACTGAGCTTACTTTTCCTGTGACTTCATTGCCGTCAGCGTCCGTGTATGTGAGTTCGTCACGCACTTTCAGCTCTCCGCCGAGAACTTTCAGATGCGTGAGCCTTGTACCCTTGCTATCGTAGGATATCTTGTATACTTTCAGCCCAAATTCAGCATAATGCTCCTGCTCCACCGTGTAACGGTCAAGAGCCTCCGCAAATTCTTCAACGCCTTCCATTTTCAGCGCTGAACCGAAAAAGCACGGGAATATGCGTCTTTCTGCTATGGCGGCAGTTATCTCGCTGTCTGAGAGAGTACCGTTTTCGAGGTATGACTCCATAAGAGCTTCATCGCAGGCGGCTGCATTTTCGCATAGTTCGTCTCCGTGCATACTGAAATCGGTACACCGGTCTGAAAGCTGACGGCGCAGTTTTCCAAGTACAGATGACTTGTCCGCACCGATAAGATCCATTTTGTTCACGAATATAAAAACCGGCACTTCGTACTTCATAAGGAGCTTCCACAATGTTGTAGTATGGCTCTGTACTCCGTCAGTACCGCTTATAACAAGTATGGCATAGTCCATAACACGCATGGTACGCTCAGTTTCAGCCGAGAAGTCAACGTGTCCGGGT
>DEBW01000068.1:8394-52366 GCA_002348905.1 Ruminococcus flavefaciens
CCTGCTGTAAGCTCAGCCTGACTTGCAAATATGGTTATTCCACGTTCACGCTCTATCCTGTCCGTATCAAGAAAAGAGCTGCCGTTGTCAACTCTGCCAGCCTTGCGTAACTTTCCTGTTTTGAACAGAAGTGCCTCGGCGAGCGTTGTTTTGCCCGAATCGACATGGGCGGTTATTCCTAATGTTATTTTTTTCATTGGCTGTACCTCCCGTTTTCAGCGTTTGCGTTTGAATTTCGGCAGCAGTCTTTTCAGATAATATCCGTATACCGCTCCGAGATTGAAGTCATAGAGCAGGAATACCACATTGCATATACCAAGCAGGATATAGCTGCCGTATCTGCCGAAATCGCTCATATCTTCAAGCATCTGCTTTATGCCGAAAAGGTACACTGTCACATAAAAATAGCTCACGGCGCAGACGTTGAATACTGCCAGTTTAAGCAGAAGTCTCAGCGGCATGAAGCCTACTTTTTGCAGATAGTACCTTAGTATCGGATAGTGTCCGAAGAGCATGACGAATATGAGTGCCGCTTCTTTATCAGCGGTTATGAACATCGAGAGCAGACTTACTGATATGTATGTGAGAAATCCCCAGCTTATACTAACCTCCTCCGCTATGATAAGGAGCAGGACTCCGGCTATCATAGGCAGGAGGAAGTAAAGCGGAGCAAGTATCCCTGCAAGGAACATCGTTACGAGACAAAGTGCAGATACTATGCCTCCAAGGGCAACTCTGTAGCTTATGTCCCTCATGAAAGGGCAGCCTTTCCTTTGCCTTCAGACGATTTCTTTCTGTGCTGTATACCGTAGGTTATGGCTGACATGAGCTTATACGGCACAAATCTTGACGCAAATACTCCTGCTCGCATTGAAAATCCCGGTATAGCTATGAGCTGACCTTCAAAAGTCTTTCTTATAGCGTACTCAGCGGCAAAATCGGCGGTAATAGGCTTTACGCTGAAGTTTACGCCTGCACGGTTGTTGAAATTCGTGTCAACAGGGCCAGGACAGAGTATAGTTATGCTGACATTTGACTTGTCACGGCGAAGCTCCTCAGCTATTGCGAGACTGAGCCTTACAACGTAGTTCTTTGATGCATAGTAGGACGAAAGAAGCGGACCTGTCATGAATCCGGCTGATGAAGCCACATTGAGTATCATACCATGGTCACGGCGCTTGAAATCACGGAGGAACAGCTTTGTAAGGATGTGTACGGCTGTGATATTAACGTCTATCATTCTCAGCTCGTCTTCAAGGTCAGTCTGCTCGAATCTGCCGAATATTCCGTATCCTGCGTTATTCACGAGGAGGTCTATATTCTTGTCCTTGCAGAATTCGTACACCTTGAACACATCATTGCGGTCAGAGAGGTCTGCTGTTATTACCTCGGTATCGCCAAGCTCATATTTGAGCTGTTTCAGCATAGCCTCATTTCTGCCTGTAAGTATAAGCTCCCAGCCTCTTCTCCTGAGCTTTCTTGCTATGCTCATACCTATACCTGATGTTGCTCCTGTTATCAATGCTTTCATGATAATTCCCTCATTTCTATAAATTTAAAGTTTTCACTCTCAACAGAATCTATCCCGATAAGGAACAGAGTCTGTTCATAATCATTCGGTTCAAGCAAGCTTGTTATCGGTTTGTTCATTGCCTCCGGACTTATTACAGCTATCTCGCTGTAATGCTGCGTAAGAAAAGGCACAAAGCTTGCGGCACATCTGCTTCCGATAACGAGCAGACGGCGGTCATTATTGACATCTGTACGTATCCTTACCAGCGGTTTTTCTCCGCCTAAATAAAGGTCGTACATATCCTCCGATCCAAGAGCATCGGTATCATAAAGACTGCATACACTAACTTTTCCGTCATTTGAGTAGCTTACACAGCTTGTTACTTTTGTTCCTTCCGGATACTCATAAATATCAAGTATATCCGGCTCACATTTCATGTAAAGTGTCCTGCTGTAGAGGTCTCCCCTGTATTCTCCGGTAACGTGGCGGATATTGTATTTATCGTAGGAAACAGGCTGAAAGCCAAGCTTCTGTATGACAGTACGGTAAACGCAGTAAGCTCCGTACATAGTCCATTTAGTGTCGCTGCTGAAATATATATGCTCATCGCTCATCATTTTCAGTATGTTATATGCGTCTATACGGCGTATACTCGTGTCAAGCTGACTGTAAAAGCTGTCTATCTGCTGTTTTTCGGTAGTTTTCATTATATATGAAGGTACGGTATCTCCATATACTCCGGACGAAGTAGGTACAGCGGCGATATAAACAGCTCCGTCATACCAGCCGGCAAAACCGTTTATACTTCCGGCGCATCCGGCACTGCTTCCTCTTTTTGATATATCAGCGTCGATAAGTCTGTTATCCGAAACGTAAACTCCGTTGACTGTATTTCCTCTGATAGCGTCACTTATCATCGAACCTGCCGATATCCAGCCTTTTCTGCCGGCTATGCACTCAGCCGAGTAAGACTGTAACGCTTTGCCTATACCTCCTGACGCATCTCTGCGGATATCTGCACTTTTTATATTCATTGTCATTTTACCGAACATGAATGTTCCGGTAGCGATAACAAATACAGATACCGCCGCTGCCGTCAGCCAGTTGGATCTGTCTTTCACCGCTTCACCTCCTATAATCTGAGAAGTATCATATCAGAACTGCCTGAGTATGCTATAAGTGCCGTACAAATGATAAGCACCAGCAATCCTACCGCCGGAGCTGCTGCATTTATCGCTGCTTTTATGCGGCTTCTGCCCGACCTTATAAGTATATTTCTGAAAAGGTCTGTTGATGCGTACATCATTATTATCAACAGCACAAGATAGGATTTCATAAGATACAGCGTCTGCATATCTGCAAGGGCGTGGTTTCCTCCAAGCATCGCAAAGATGTATCTGAAAGAATCTTTAAGGCTGTCACATGAAAGAAATACCGCAAATACCGTAGTCAGAAGAAAAGTATATATTATACCTGTTGCTTTCAGCATCTTTGAGTTGCTCAGACGTTTTTCAATGACTATCGAAATTCCCATCAATGCTCCCCACAGAGCGCTTCCGGCATCAAATCCGTACCAGAAGCCTGCAAGTGTCCATGCTGCAACATATATCATCTTTCTGACATATCTGTTCTTGAACCTTGCTGAAAAAGAGCGTGTGATATACTTTCTGAACCAGTGTATGACCTGTAAATGCCAGCGTGATGCAAAATATCTTATCCTGCTGCTGAACAGCGGATAATTGAAGCTCTGCGGAAAGCTGAATCCGAAGCAGTAGCCTATGCCTACACCCATATCAGCTATACCTGAAAGTGTAAAGTAAAGGCATAGTATGTATGCTGATATTCCCATCCACGCTGTACCGGCAGAAAGGTCGCTGACATTTATTGAATCAACTGACGAGTACATCGAATAAAGGGTATCCGCAGCTATCACTTTCTTGGCAAGTCCCTTTATGAAAACCGCTGCGCCCTTTCCTATCTCCTGAAAGCCAATGCGTCTTGTTCTGAGTATGCGCTTGAATATGTCATACCGCAGTACAGGTCCCATGAGAAGGCGTGGGAACATCATTATATAAAGTGCAAAGCGTACAAAGTTCTTGTCAGCCTTATATTTGCCGCTGTATACATCAATAAGGTATCCTGTCGCCGAAAGCGTGAAAAGCGAAACTCCTACAGGAAAAAATCCTTCCGGCAGCCTGACTGAATGGCGTATCCACGCAAAACAATCCATGCGTAATATGAACAGACCTGCTATATTGAATACCATGCCTGCCGCCATAGGGATAAGCTTGTATCTTCCGTCTTTTTTGCTGCTTAAAATATAAATATGTCTGGCGCAGGTGTAATTCACAAGTGTAAAAACCATGACATAGGCAAGGTAAGGCAGTCCTGCAAGTCCGCAGAAAGCCATGCTCATAAGCAGCAGGGACATATCTTTCAGCTTATTTGGCACACAGTAGTACAGCAGAAGTGACACAGGAAGAAAGCAGTATATAAAGAAAAGACTGCTATATTCCATTGTCTTCCTCCTTCAGCCGTTTCACCTCATCCGCAAGCTCCTCAGCGGTCATCATGGTATTCAGCACCTCTATCAATGCGCCGGCAGAAAGAAGTGAGGGAAGTCCCAGCTTTTTTTGCAGTTTTTTACGGAGTTCACTGCTGTTGTTTCCTCCGCTCAGACCAAGCTCAAACAGTGTAAGCTTTGTTATATCCGGCGGAGCAGTTCTCTCCCCTGCCGTTATACCGGCTTTTCTGAAAGCTTCAAGTATTATATCCTTATCAACGCCTTCAACTCCGAGCTTTCCCTCGGCGGACGGCTTTACTTTGCGCTTTTCCTTGCCGAATATATCAGGGATATACACGTTTTTTACGCTGCCGTTCTTTATAGCACCCTTGATATATCCTCGTATCTTACGTCCGGCGCTGTCGGAATCAGTAAGTATGATGATACCGGTCTTTTCAGCGTAATAGCGTATCAGGGCGAGTTTTTCCTCGTCCTTGAAGATACAGAAGCCTCCGGTAACTATTATAACAGCATCAACGATAGAACACAGCTTTATTTTATCATACTTTCCTTCAACGATTATAGCTTCATTTATCTTTATCATCTTTACCTCATCTTCTGCGGATATTTGGTCTTACAGTGAGCATCTTTGTAACTGCCTGTTCAATTGCAATACGTGGATCGGCTGCTGTTGAATTCAGCTTTACTGTCGTATCACGAAGTATCACAAGGCAGGCTCTGAGTTTTTCAATGCCGGCAGCGGATGCCGAATTCATAGCCTTTTCAACTACAAATGCACGGTTGCCGTAGCCGAAATCAGAGGCAACAGTCTGAGCCGATACTCCATTCGCTCTTGCGGCGGCAGCTCTGTAGAGGTCGAGAAATACGCCTGTTATCGCATAAAGCACCGAGCCTCTGTTGTCGTTGCTTATATTCAGCTGCTCAATTGCTTCAAAGGCAGCTTTTGCATTTGAAGCAGCTACAGCATTGGCGAGGTTATATATAGTAACATCGCTCTGCTCATGTACAAGAAGGTGCAGCATATCAGAGTCTATTTCCCTGCCTGCTGCATAGGCACAAAGCTTGTCTATCTCATTGGTAACGGCAAGCTCGTCACAAAGGCACATCTCCGCAAGCTGCTGTGCGTTTGCAATTGATATCATATTGCCTCTTGATGATACCTTTGAAGCTATCACCTTTGCAAGCTCCTGAGGAGTTTTCATCCTCAGCTCGCAGAGTATACCGTTCTTTGCAGCAAAATCCGCAAGCTTTTTATTCTTGTCGGTTATGACGTTGGTACCGGCTCTTTTATCGTACTTTACGCCGACTTCAAAGCCGGTAACGTTGAATACCACAACTGTATACTCCGGTATATCCTTCAGCACCTCAAGAAGTGCCTTGTTTACACTGTCAGCGCTGCGTCCACGCATATCCTCATACGGCTTTTCGCAGTTATAGTCATTTATGAGTATGCAGTTATACTCTGACAGCATCGGAGCTATTTGTATAGTATCATAAAGGGCAGGTATATCAAGTTCCCTGCCATTCAGTTTTGTAAGGGCAAAATCAGCATTGTCGCCTACTGCGGCATTCACCACGTATTTAGCCGCCTTTTCAACTCCAATGACATCTGCTCCGAAGATGTAGTATATACGGCTGAGACCGTCTTTTTTAAGAGCTGCTGCCAGCCCCTTAGCATCGGTTTTAGGCATTACAGCCTCCTTATCTTGTATTTGTCCTTGTCTTTGAATATTATTTCTGTATTATTCCTGCATTTTACAGTATCTTTACCGGACGTATCACTGCTAAGATGCACAGAATATACTCCGGAACTTTTCTTTTCGTTTTCCGGCAGAAAACACATTTTTCTGCCACGATAGCTTACTTCAAGAACTCCGTCAGTATACCTCATCTCACAGCCGGCATTGCTTACAGATATCTCACCGCCGCCGGCAATGTGTACCTCAGTATCTCCCGAAGCCGGACGATATATTGAAAGTTCCTTTTCGTATACCGCATACTGCGAAGGCGCTTTCTTTGCAAGAATAATATTGTCCGGAGCAGGAAGTCCGTTTGAAGCAAGATATTTTCTTACATATCCGGCTGAGCGGTAATGTCCGCTCATATCCGATAATTCTGTATGACCGTCATGAACTATTACTATGACAGTATTTTTGCCGCTTCCGAGGACTGCGGCTGTGAAGCCTTGCTGTACTGTATACGTCATTATGCCCGACAGCACCGAGAAAACAGCCATCGAGCAAGCTGTCAGCACCGCAGTTTCACGCCGTTTTTCTCTGAAAATATGGTGTATTATCAGCAAAGCTCCGGAAAGCATAAGAAACGTACAGAGTATTCCGTTTCTGTCCGAGATATGGAATATCCTGACAGAAGCTATCCTGTCCGATATCCATAGTATCGTCCTTAAAACTCCGCCTGCAAGCGGCAGTACAGGTAGCAGACCGGCTGTAATGACGTATACTGCTCCTATGATAATAACTCCGCTGCATAAGGGCATAAGCAGTACATTCACAAAAGGTGATATGACCGAAGTTTCGTCAAAATAGTATACACACAGCGGAAACACCGGAATAACAGTACATATAGCCGCTGCGAGAATACGCTCTGCGCTTTCAAAAAATGTATCATTCTTCATATCCCTTACCATGTACGGAGCAAATACAGCCGCTCCGAATGTTCCTGCCAGTGAGAGCATGAATCCTGAGTTGTAAACCACATAAGGATCTGCGAGAGATATGATAAAAGCTGCAACAGCCAGCGAATTGAGCGAGTCAGAGTCACGGTAAAAGAGCTTCGCTGAGTAAAGAATCTCCAGCATTATAGCCGCTCTTATGACAGATACCGGATAATCCGCAAGTGCCGCAAAGAGCATGATAAACACGTTCATTATGCCGAAAGAAAGGTACTTATTCAGTCTCAGCTCTGTAAGCAGTGTCATGATAAGTGCAGCTATCATCGAAACATGAAGTCCCGAAACTGCAAGCACATGACCTATACCCGTCCTGTAAAGTGCAGACACGGTATTGTCATCGAGATACGACTTTTCTCCGAACACCATTCCGGCTAAAAAGCCTCCGCATTCGTCGCCGAGCTGTACACGGAAATCACGCACCATTTTCTCACGGTAGGCTGCAAGAGCCTTTTTCAGCCTGTGACCGCCACTATGCTCAACAGACACTCCCTTTGCATCCTGTGCCGCAAGGTAGATATGCTGTGAGCGCAGATACCGTTCAGTATCGGAAAGATAGGTACTTTCAGGCTTTTGTAGCGTACATTCTTCAAATGTAACTATGTCGCCGTAATCAGCACCAAAATCATTGCCGTAATAGCTTATTTTTGCAGAGATACCGCCGTTTATCCTGCCTTTCAGCGTATAGGAAGCCGTATCGCCAGTATATCTTTTATAATCTGTGACAACTCCCGAAAAATTGCAGTTTCTTCCGTCATAGGACGTTATCCTGTTATATTTCAGCGAAGTATAAGCCATACTGATGCAGGCTGCCGCAATGAACGACAGGACTATTATACCATAGTCAGCACTCCTGAAATTTTTTCTTCTTCCGCATAGCACAAGCAGTACAAGCACCGCAGAATACATCAGGATGCCCTTTGCATCGGTAAAAAAAGAAGCGAAAAACAATCCCGACATATATGCTGCTGCCGCTCCAATCATTTTTCGCTTCATATGTTACTTATTTAAAGAAAAGAGGCAGCTTTTCAAGGAATACGATGTCTGTTCTGTCAGCAGCATCGCCTTCAGCGAGTACAGCGGCTTCAGCAGCTATATTGCCTCCGGCAGCCTCAACGAGCTTTTCAAGCGCTTTAAGAGACTCACCTGTGCTTATTACGTCGTCAGCAATGAGAACTCTCTTGCCTCGAAGCATCTCTGCCTTTTCAGCTGCGAGGTAAAGTGTCTGCTCAGCAGCAGTAGTTATCGACTTTACTGTTACGGCAATAGGATCTGTCATGTAGAGTTTTACAGACTTTCTTGCAACTACGTAAGGCTTTCCGCTCTGGCGTGAAAGCTCGTATCCAAGAGGTATACCCTTGGATTCAGCAGTAAGTATAACATCAAATTCAGGACACTTTTTGAGAAGCTCCTCAGCAGCAGCAACTGTTACCTCAACGTCTGAGAACATGATGAATGCTGCGATATCGAGCTTATCGTTAAGCGGACATATCGGAAGTTCACGCTCAAGTCCTGCTATGGTCATTTTATATGTCTTGCCCATTTTATCTGCTCCTTATTCGGTTTTACCGAGTGATTCCGGTCCCCAGCCCATTTTTACTCCTGCGAGCATATGGAAGTGGAGGTGCTTTACAGTCTGACCGGCATCATCGCCGCAGTTGTTTATTATACGGTAGCTCTCGATACCCTCAGCCTTTGCGATCTTTGCAGCAGCCTCGAATACCTTTGCTACGAGAGAGGAGTTCTCCTCTGTGATATCATTTGCAGAAGTGATATGTACCTTTGGTATGATAAGGTAGTGTACAGGAGCTATAGGAGCGATGTCCTTGAAGCTGTATACATACTCGTCCTCGTATACCTTTGTGCTTGGTATCTCACCGTCAACTATTTTACAGAATAAACAATCCATAGTAATACTCCTTTACAATATATTATAATGCAGAAGAAACGATGTTCTCAAACTGAGCGATAGCCTCGTCTATCTTAGTGATATCACCGGCACCAGCCATAGCGCCGTCAGGCTTTCCGCCGCCCTTACCGCCTGTTACAGCAGCAACTTCACGAACTATCTTGCCTGCATTTCCGCCCTTAGCTACAGCTTCCTTTGTGCATACACAGTAGAATGTGCCCTTTTCACCTGTTGCAGCAGCAAAGAGAGCTATAATAGCATCTTCCTTGTCCTTTACGCTGTCACCAAGCTTACGGAGAGCGTCAGGAGTTGAACCGTCCATTCTTGCAGATACGATCTTTACGCCCTTTACTTCCTTTGCATTGTCAAAGAGTGAAGCAGTCTTAGCGTTTGCTATCTGCTGATTAAGGCTTTCAAGCTGCTTGTCCTTATCCTTTATCTCAGCAGCTACAGCAGCACACTTCTCAGGAAGCTCTGTTACGTTAGCAAGCTTGAGTGCCTTTGCTGAACGTGCGATAGTGTCCTTGAAGCCGTTGAGGAGGTCAAGTACGCCAAGACCAGTTACAGCCTCGATACGTCTTACACCAGCAGCTACAGAGCTTTCAGAAACTATCTTGAAAAGACCAATCTGTGAGGTATTTGATACGTGTGTACCTCCGCAGAACTCAACAGAGTGGTGAGCAGTTACAACTCTTACCATGTCGCCGTACTTCTCGCCGAAGAGAGCCATAGCGCCGAGCTTCTTAGCCTTCTCGATAGGCATTTCCTCCATAGTTACAGGGAGTGCTCTCATGATCTCCTTGTTTACGAGGTATTCAACTCTTGCTATCTCCTCCGGAGTCATAGCAGAGAAGTGGTTGAAGTCGAAACGGCAAGCCTTGTCGTTAACGAGCTGACCAGCCTGATGTACATGGTCGCCGAGTACCTGACGGAGAGCATACTGGAGAAGGTGAGCTGTAGTATGGTTTCTCATAGTAGCCATTCTGCGGTCATGGTCGATAGAAGCAGTGACCTTGTCACCCTTGCGGAGTGTACCCTGCTCGATAGTTGCAAGGTGGAGGAAGTGTCCCTCAGACTTGATAGTATCAGATACAGCAGCGATATTGTGGTTTACCATGATAGTACCGATATCGCCTATCTGTCCGCCGCTCTCAGCATAGAACGGAGTAACATCGAGAACGATAGCTACCTCGTCTCCTTCGTCAGCGTAGTAAACTTCCTCGCCGTTCTTGTACATTGCAAGTATCTCAGCGTCCTCAGCAACGAAGTCGGTATAACCTGTGAATACTGTAGGAGCAGCATCTACCTTGATGCTGTTGTCAGCCCATGATGAACCAGCCTTTGCAGCGTGGTCAGCCTTGGCTCTTGCTCTCTGCTCCTTAGCAAGTTCAGTAAAGCGGTCACGGTCAACAGTGAGACCTCTTTCCTCGCATATTTCCTCAGTGAGGTCTATCGGGAAGCCGTATGTATCGGAGAGCTTGAATGCATCATCGCCGGAGAGAACAGTCTTGCCCTCAGCCTTTAATGCGTCAGTGAAGCCGTTGAGAAGCTCTGTACCCTTGTCGATAGTCTTAGCGAAAGCTTCTTCCTCAACGCCGATGATCTTCTTGATGTAGTCACGCTTTTCAGCGAGTTCAGGATAAGCCTTTTCATTCTCCTTGATAACAGTGTCGCAAACATCGCAGAGGAAAGGCTTTGTGATGCCTAAGAGTCTGCCGTGACGAGCAGCTCTTCTGAGGAGACGGCGGAGAACGTAGCCTCTGCCCTCATTTGAAGGCATGATTCCGTCGCCTACCATGAATGTGGTACTTCTTATATGGTCAGTGATAACACGGAGAGAAACGTCAGTCTTGTGGTCTTTCTTGTACTCAACGCCTGCTATCTTTGAGATATGCTTCATTATGTTCTGAACAGTATCTACCTCGAAGATATTGTCAACGTCCTGCATTACACAAGCAAGTCTTTCAAGTCCCATACCTGTATCAATGTTCTTGTTCTTCATCTCAGCGTAGTTGCCGTTGCCGTCGCTGTCGAACTGGCTGAATACGAGGTTCCATATCTCGATAACTCTGTCGCAGTCGCTTGCCTGCTCGAAGTTCTCGAAAGGACCGTAAGCCTCGCCACGGTCGAAGTGTATCTCAGAGCATGGACCGCATGGACCTGAACCGTGCTCCCAGAAGTTGTCCTTCTTGCCGAGACGGATGATCCTGTCGTGAGGGATACCGATATTGTTCTCCCAGATCTGCTCAGCCTCGTCATCGCTCTCGTATATAGTTATCCAGAGGCGGTCAGCCGGTATTTCAAGCACCTTTGTAAGGAATTCCCAAGCCCAGTCGATAGCTTCTGTCTTGAAGTAATCGCCGAATGAGAAGTTGCCGAGCATCTCGAAATATGTACCATGTCTTGCAGTTTTACCAACACTCTCGATATCAGGAGTTCTGATACACTTCTGGCAGGTTGTTACTCTTACGTTAGGAGGAGTAGCCTGTCCGAGGAAGAACTTCTTGAGAGGAGCCATACCTGAATTGATGAGGAGAAGGCTCTTGTCTCCCTGAGGAACGAGAGAAGCGCTTGCCATACGTGTATGGTTCTTGCTCTCGAAGAAAGATAAATACTTTTCACGAAGATCGTTAAGACCTGTCCACTGCATAAAAATAATCTCCTTTGATAATAAAATAATAAGGTGTGGTGTGCCGTGCAGGAATCGAACCTGCGACACGGTGCTTAAAAGGCGAACCTCTTGCTGTTACTGTCTTATACAAGACAGGATTTTCCTGCTCTGCCAACTGAGCTAACGGCACATCAAACAAAAAACACCTCCGCCGCCAAATGGGACGAAGGCTCTCGTGGTACCACCCAAATTCAAAGGGACAATATATCCCTTCCTCGTATATCTTTAACGCAGAAATACGCCGCAGTTTCCCACGGAAGCTCAGGGTAAGCACCTGTCTCACGTCTGAAAGCTCACACCAGCCGCTTTCTCTCTGAAAGGCGTTACACGACAGTCAGTCCCTTCAATGCCATACTCCTATATTATATATCCATAAAAACTAAAAGTCAATAGCTTTTTAAATTTTCACATAAAAGCAGCATATATTTTTAATATTTTATATTTTTTAGCAAAATTTAAATCATAAATTAGACGGATATTCTCCGTCCTTAACTGTTGAAAAACATGATATTTGCAGTAAAATTAGCGGGCGACGGGACGGCGTTCCGCCGTCCGTGTTTTTACTCTTGAGTTTTTCTTTTCGCTTTAATAATGCTGAAGCCTGTCATAATGAGACTTATAACAGCTACAGCCGCCCACCAGTGCCACTTTCTGAATACAGCTCCAAGACCTGCAAACGGAGTTGCAAAAACTACGGCAACAGGAATGAACCAATCGGCAAGGAGAGAATATTTTGCGATAACAAGTCCCGTGACCGAAAGCACAAACAATACGGAAAAGAACACTGTCCCTATTTTCGTATGCCTTCCTTTGACAATAAACACGCACCAGTACCCGATGTACAGAAGCGTGACTGCAAAGTAAAGCCATTTGATATCCGAATGTCCCGAAACAGAATAGGCGAAGTTTACGACTGCTGCAATAATATGCATGATAACAAGTCCCAAAGGCGACAAAAACAGTTTTTTCATATGAACACGCTCCTTTCGTTTTTTCTGATACCATTATAATAGGAAATCAGCGTGCTTTCAAGAGGTCATCTGTAACTATAAACTGTTACATTTGTCACTGTTTTCTCAAAATGTAACATCCATTACGTAGAAAATTTGATTATTTTTAGTCTTAAATTTATCAAATATGGTAAAAAAATATGAAAGAACCGCAAATTTCCCGTTTCATCGCTTGACTTTTATATTTCACAGTGATATATTAACATTATACGAGAAATAACTCTCGTGAGACTATCATATGTACAAAAAATGAAAAGGAGAAAGCATTATGAAAAAGTCAATTTCAATCATCGCTGCAGCTGCTATGGCTGCTTCACTCACATTCGCAGGTACTATGAATTCCTTCGCAGACGAAGAAGCTCCTGTTGCTACTGCTCCGGCTGCTGCTGAAGAGGCTGAGACTACTACAACTGAGGCTGCTGAGACTACAACTACAGAGGCTATTGAAACAACAACTACTACTTCAGAAGCTATTACAACAGGAACTTATACTACTTCAACAGAGGCTGCTGAAACTACAGCTGTAGCTTCTGAGACAACTACAACTGTTGCACCAGCTACTGAAACAACAACTACTACAACAACTGCTGCAACAACAACTACAACAACTACTACAAAGGCTACAACTACTACAACTAAGACTACTGCTAAGCCAAATTCACCAAAGACAGGCGTTGAGTTCCCTGCACTCGCTGTAACTGGTATCGGTGTTTCTGCTATCGCTATCGCTTTTGCTTTAAAGAAGAAGGAAGACTAATCATTAAATAAAAGCTTATAAAGAGCGGCATCTGTCACGATGCCGCTTTTTTTATTATCCCGTCAACGATATCCGCAAATACAGGAGCTGCGGCATCATTTCCGTAACCGCCGTCCTCGACGAGTACTGTTACTGCATAAGTCGGAGAGCTTGATGGAAAAAATCCGGTTATCCACGCATTGCAAAGCTCCTCGCCGTTATTGCTGAATCTGCCTGTCTGAGCCGTTGAAGTCTTTGCTCCTGCCCTGATATACCTCGGACGAGCCTTTGAATTATCATTCTTGTATACAGCAGCTATCATCATTTTTCTCAGTTCCTTTGCTGTATCCTCAGACATCACTCTTGACCTTCTCGGCAGCTTTTCATTCCCGACAGTTTTGCCGTCAACGGTTATACCTCTCACTATATCCAGCATCACAAGTTCTCCGCCGTTAGCTATCGCTGCAGTCATAGCATTTACCTGTAATGGAGTTGCAGTCAGTTTTCCCTGACCGAAAGAAAAATTCGCAAGCTCCGCCGGTATAAGAAGTTCGTCCACAGAGGGCAGTACTCCGGCAGAAGCGGTCATACCGGCACAGAGGTGTATCTCACGCCCGAAGCCTAAGTCAAATGCACAGCTTCGGAATGACGGCACATCGAGGTACTGACTCAGGGATATGAAGTAGGTATTGCAGGAATTTGTCATAGCCTGCGTCATATCCTGTACTTCGTGACCGTCATATTTATGACAGCGGAAAAGCTGACCTGAGATATCAATATCACCTTTGCAGTCGTACATATAGCCTTCAAAGCCTTCATTCATACTCTCACAGGCTGTAACAAGTTTGAATATCGAGCCGACACTATATGAGTACAATGCACGGTTTATAAGCGGACTTCTCTCATCGTTCAGAGCCTTTTCTATATTGTCAACGCTGAAATCCGGAAAGCTTGCAAGTGCGAGGATATCTCCGGTATCAACGTCCGTGACAACTATGCATCCCTTGTCTATGCCCTTTCCGGCTTCTTCACATATACGCTGTATGCGGCTGTCGATAGTGGTGACAACTCCGGTATTCTGCTTATTGCTTCGTATCACGCTCTTTTCACTGCCTATGAGAACATTTCCGAAGCCGTCTGTATTATAGGTAACGCTGTTTTCGATGTTTCCGCCACGAAGCAGGTCATTGTAGGCATACTCTATGCCGGAAGCTCCTTTCTCCTCCGAAAGATAGCCTACTATATGAGGAGCAAGCGTTTTTCCCTTATTGTGTACCGGAACTTCAAAAAATGTAAGTCCGGCAGAATCATTTCCTTTTACTCTGCACCGCACAGCAAAAGGTCTCCCCTCTTTGTATTCTTCCCTGACCTGCTCCTTATCTCCGGTATATTTCAGCAATTCGTCAAGAGACACCGCCGACGGAACAACAGATGCTGTTATTTCTGTATCTGTATTGGTCAGCGGTATGAAATTCCGGTCAAAAACAGTTCCCTGACTTTCTCCGGCATTTATCGTAAGCAGTGAACGTTCAGCCGCCGCATCAACATATTTATGCCTGTCTGAAAGCTGTAGGTAGTTTAAGGCGAGTATACCGAATAACAGCATAAATAAAACAGCAAGAAGGATCACACCTCCCTCGGCACGTTTACGCATAAAAAATCACCTCATCGGTAGTATTGACCGATAAGGTGACTATACTCTTTTATTATGCCGGAATTTTATTCCAGCACTATTGTGAAAGGTCCGTCGTTGACAAGCTCAACTTTCATATCTGCGCCGAATATGCCAGTCTCAACGTGTTTGCCCTTGCTTCGGCAGTAATCTGTGAAGTAGTTGTAAAGTCTTTCAGCTTCATCTGGCTTGCCTGCTTGTATAAAGTTAGGGCGATTTCCTTTGCGGCAGTCAGCATAAAGGGTGAACTGCGACACCACAAGCAGGTCTCCGTCGACATCGGAAAGCGAGAGATTTATCTTGTCGTTCTCGTCTGAGAATATACGCAGATTTATTATCTTGTCAGCAAGTCTCCGGCAGTCCTCCTCAGTATCTCCCTGACCTACGCCAAGAAGTACGAGATATCCTGTGCCGATGCTTCCGGTAACTTCTCCGTCAACTTTTACGCTTGCAGACGTTACCCTCTGTAATACTATCCTCATACGTCACTTCCTTACTATATCCATTTCAAACGGATCGAGTTCGAGCTTATCTCTGCCTCGTGAGCTTATCATGCTGAACATAGGCTTCGGAAGCGGTATTGTCTGAGTCTGATTAGTGTTATTGAAGAAGCATACATACTCATCTCTGCCGTTTGTTCGTGTAGTTACCTCTACACCGTCCGGCAGATTTTTCAGCTTAGGTATACCCGTCTGCATCATAAGATTTGATGCAAAGCTGTTGTAGAAGTCCTGCTCGCATATCGTACCTACGTAGTACGCAACACCATTGCAGTAGCGGTTCATGGTAACGGCAGGCGTACAGTCAAAGAAGCCGTCGCTGTACTCTGCGTAGGCTCTCGCCGTAGTAAGCTGGAGAAGGTCGCACCATTCCTTGCATACGAACTCATTTCCGGCAAAATCACGTATAGTAAGCTCATGCTTGCCTATCGGATCGTACTCTGTCACCTCTGCACCGACAAGCTCCTTGAATACTGTCGGAAGGCTGTCCATGATGCAGTTGTTCAGCTCATTTTTAACACCAGTTCTTGCAGTAAGTACAAGTGTACCGCCGTTTATAACGTAACGGTAAAGATTCTCGGTAACTGAACGCTTGTTTATATGAAGTGACGGTGCAATTACCAGTTTATAGCCTGATATATCCGTATCTGGTGAAATAACGTCAATGTTTGCGCCGTAGTGTGTGAACGCCGCATGGAAAGCTTTGAGCTGTTCGAGGTAGTAGAATCCTTCGACCTGCGGCTGTATCTTGAATGCAGCATCCGTCTCCGGAGAATAGAGTATGGCGATATCTGAGATTATCTCGGTATCATCAAGTATACTGAGCTGAGATACGCTCTTGCAAAGCTCAGAAAATTCAAGATACCGGCGGTTAGGCTTGTTGCTGTGGTCGAGTATGCCGTGCCAGTACATCTCTGCGCCGGTAAGTGCAGTACGCCAGCGGAAGTGTACAACTGCGCTTGCACCGTGTACAAGAGCCTGCATAGAGTATCCCTTTATCTGTCCCGGACGAGGAGTCTGTGACATAGGCATCCAGCTTCCTGTAGGACCGCTGAGCTGTTCCATTACCCAGAAATTCTTCTCCTTTATGCCACGCATAAGGTCAAGATGAAATGCGTGGGAGTAAAACTCCTCTGTATCATTCGGGATACTCACAGGCGGATAGTTGTCGTAGGAGACAAAATCCATAAATTCAAACATCTGATAGAAATCAGGTGTATTCTCGCTGAACCACGTATTTGTAGTTATCGGTACTTTTGTATCTTCAAGCCTTATGACAAGCATAAGCTCTTTGAGGAAATTAGCCGTACTGTCTGAGGTGAATCTGTACCATTCGAGGCAAAGCGAAGGATTCTGCCAAGCCTTCGGGTAAGCAGTCGGAGGCTGTATCTGCTCGAAGCTGCTGTATTCACCGCTCCATACGCTTGTACCGAATGCAGCATTGACGTTCTCGATAGTATCGTACTTTGAAGCGAGCCAGTCTCTGAACTTAGCCTTGCATACCTCACAGCAGCAAGGATACGCTTCAAGCTCATTGTCTATCTGCCACGCAACTACTGTCGGATTTCCGGAGTAGCGGCGTATCATCTGTTCTGTTATTCTCTTTGCATAGTACTGGAACATCGGCGCATTTATACAGCGATGCCCTCTTATACCTGTCTGTATCCTTTTTCCGTCAGCGCCTACCTGTATTATATCAGGATAAGCCTCATAAAGCCAGAGCGGCGGACAGTTTGTCGGGGCACATAGTATAACGCCTATGCTATACTTTGAAAAAATACTTATAACATCATCAAGCCAGAAAAAATCAAATTCGCTGTCCCGTGGCTCAAGTCTCGACCACGCAAATTCACCTATGCGTACAAGCTTAACACCTGTACGAGCCATAGCCTCAGCATCTTTTTCCCACATTGATCTGTCCCATTGTTCAGGGTAGTAGTCAACACCAATTCTCACGATGTTCCTCCTGTTAAATTCTGTATTCTATTATCTGACAATTTTCCATAAACCAGCCTTTAAAGCTTTCGATGGTCATATTATTGAAATAAGTCTCCATAACACGGCATACTCCGCCGTGGCTTACGACAAGCACGTTCTTATCACTGTATTTTTCTATTATATCATCAATCGCTGAGTATACACGATGAGCAAGCTGCATGAGTGATTCACCTGAACCGCCCATACGCACTCCGAATTCGTATTTTCCCTCGGCAAAACCTTCGGTATATCTTGATTTTCCTTCGTAACAGCCGTAGTCCCACTCACGAAGTCTTACATCTGTTATTATCGAAAGTCCGCATCTTTCAGCAACAACTTTTGCGGTAGTCTGTGCTCTGAGCATAGGAGAAGCTATGATAATATCTATATCTCCCAGCTTTTCAATATCCTCTGCAAGCTTTTCAGCCTGTAGTATACCTGTTTCGTTGAGCGGAAGGTCAGTTGAACCAAGTACGATATCCTCTTTGTTATAGTCGGTCTGACCGTGTCTTGTAGAATATATCTTCATATTTCAGCAGCCTTTCTTATTTCTGCGCCGGCATTTTCAAGCATTAGTCTGCTTGGATCGTCTCCGCCCATGATACGTGCGATCTCAGATATCCTGCCGTCCATGTCGAGCTGTGTAACGTTAGTCTCTGTGCGGTCGCCGACAACTTTTTTCTCTATCATAAGATGATTGTCAGCCATAACTGCTATCTGAGAAAGGTGAGTTACACATATCACCTGACGAACCTTTCCTATCTCACGCAGCTTTATGCCTATCTTCTGAGCAGCCTTACCGCTTACGCCGGTATCTATCTCGTCGAATATCATAGTAGGTATGCTGTCCTTGTCAGCGATAACGCTTTTAAGTGCGAGCATTATACGTGAAAGTTCACCGCCGGAAGCTATCTTGGATATCGGCTTGGGTTCTTCGCCCTTGTTTGCCGATATCATGAACTCTACGCTGTCCATACCATTTACTGTCAGTTTGCCTTTTTCATGGCGGACAGCTATTATAACTCCCGACATATTGAGAAATTCAAGCTCATCTGTAACACTTTTCGCAAAGCGCTGAGCGACCTCCTCACGGTAGTCATAGAGAGCTTTCGCCTGCTCAGTGACTTTGTGCAGAAGCTCGTCACGCTTTTCAGCAAGCTCCTTTATCTCGTCAGAGCAGCTGTCAAGCTGAGACATCTCCATGCAGGCGCTGTCATAGAGCTTCACAAGTCCTTCGCAGTCCTCGGCGTATTTGCGTTTCAGCCTGTTTATAGCACTCAGTCTCTCGCTGAGATAACCAAGTCTCTGACCGTCAAGCTCTATCGTATCAGCAGCTTTTTCAAGTTCAGAAGCAATGTCAGAAAGCTCTATCTCAACGGCAGAAAGGCGCTCGTAAAGCTCGGCAAGAGCCGTGTTGTTATCGGTAAATGCAGCTATCTCGTTTTCAGCAGAAGCTATCATATCATTTGCGGCATCTTCTCCGATTATTGCGTTTACGGCACTTCCTACGGCGATGACTGTCTTTTCAGAATCCTTTGCAGCGGCGTACTCTTTTTCGAGAGTATCGTCCTCGCCGGCAGACAGTTCAAGTTCTCCGATATCGTCTATGACTTCATTGAGATACCGGCTTCGCTCCTGTCTTGACTGTTCAAGCTTTTTAAGTTCACCGAGCCGTCTTGCTGTACTCTGCAATTCACGGAAAGTAACTCTGTAAGCCTCTAAAAGTGTATCATCTCCGCCGAAATCATCGAGTATCTGCAAATGCTTTTCACTGTCAAGAAGTATCTGATTGTCGTGCTGACCGTGTATATTTATAAGCATCGAGCCTATCTCTTTCAGCAGAGATGCAGAAGCTGTACGGCTGTTGATGCGTGATACACTTCCGCCGTCAGCGCTTATCTCACGGGTAACAGTTATCTCATGTCCCTCGTGCTCTATGCCGAGTTCATCGAGTTTAGCCTCATGCTCAGGCGAAAGGTCGGTGAAAAGAGCAGTAATTACCGCCTTATCACAGCCTGTACGTACTATGTCCTTGCTGCTTCGCTGACCGAGCACAGCGTTGATACCGTTTATGAGTATCGACTTTCCTGCTCCGGTCTCGCCGGTGAATATATTCAGCCGGTCAGTAAGAGGTATAACAGCTTCTTTTATGACCGCAAGATTCTTTATATATATCTCCTTCAACATCAGTCCGTTACACTACCTTCCGGGAAAAACCTCGCTTTTGAATTTCTTCGATAGCTTCTTTGCATCAGCTTCGGTTCTTACAAGTATGAATATAGTATCATCTCCGGCGATAGTACCAACGATACCCTCATGATTAACAGAGTCTATCGCTGCACAAGTGCCCTGAGCCATTCCGGCACGACATTTCAGCACAATGGTATTCATTGCGTAGTCAACGGATATCACGGATTCAGCAAAAATGCTCTTCTCCGCAACTGCTGCCGCTGGAAGAGTGTATCTGTATACGCCGTTTTCGTCACGCTGCTTGACAAGTGAGAGCTGCTGTATATCTCTTGAAAGAGTTGCCTGAGTTGTTTTTATCCCTTTTTCAGCAAGCAGCTCTATGAGCATTTCCTGAGTAGCAACAGGACGCTCGCTGATAAGTTCGAGTATAACTTCATGTCTGCGATTTTTCATATTTTTCTCCATAATTACTTTATTGGACGGCAAAGTTTCCTGCAAAGAGATTCATGGAATGAATTGCCGATAAGATTCACAAATTTTAGGTTGTTCTGACCACGTTTTATCTCGATAGATTCGCCGCCGGAAAGACTTTTTATCACTTCGCCGTCAACGCTTATGACCATTTCCTCGCCGGCTGTATTGGCATTTGAAAGTCCAAGCTTACGGGAAGGCGCAAAAATAGTAGCTCTTGAAAAGAGACTGTGCGGACATATCAGCGTCATTTCGATACATTCAAGGTCAGGCTCAATTACTGGTCCGCCTGCTGAAAGCGCATACGCCGTTGAACCGGAAGGAGTGCTGAAAAGAACTCCGTCAGCACGGTATTTCCCCACAAGGTAGCCGTCCGAGAATACCTCAAAATCACTTATCCTGAAACTTCCTGAACGAGCTGAAATCTCATTGAGAGCCGTATAAACTATATCGCCGTTTTCGCCGTGAACTATCATATCAATGGTCATTCTCTCGGATATCTCATAGTCTCCTGTCACAAGGAGCTTCAGCTTATCGAGCTGGTCAGCTTCAAGTCCTGCCATGAATCCGAGAGTTCCGGTATTTATTCCCAGCAGCTTTGTGTCGATGCCCATAAGATGCTTCGCACAGCGGAGTATAGTACCGTCACCGCCGATGGCAAGGACGATATCCGCAGTCTTAGCCGATTCAGATATAGGTTCAAATTTAACACAGGTCTTATCTTCAAAGTCGTTTCTGAATTTTGGACTTACGCTCACCTCGATGCCTGCTTCTCTGAGAATATCGCAGGCTTCACGGGCACAGCTGAGTGCATTTTTCTTTTGAAAATTAGGATACAAAGCCGCTTTCATCTTATCCTCCTAAAGGCAGGAGAAAGCTTCTCCCACCAATTTTCTGAAATCGTGCGGCGGCGGACTTTCCGCAGTTTTTTTAAACTCCGCCAGATACTCTATGTTACCACTTCCGCCCTTTACGGGAGAAAAGGTATAATCCACAGGAACAAGTCCGCAAAGACGGGCGAAAACGTCTGTCTCTGCGAGTACACGCTCATGTGCCTTTCTGTCTTTAACTATGCCTCTTTTGCCGATATCACTTTTACCGGCTTCAAACTGAGGTTTTATCAGTACCGCTGCACAGCCGCTGTCATTGAGAAGCTCGCACAGCTTCGGCAGTATCTTAGTAAGGGATATAAACGACACATCAACACTTATAAAGTCTGCCTGACCGCCGATATCCTCAGCAGTTACATTGCGGATATCGGTATTTTCCATATTAACTACCCTGCTGTCAGTGCGGAGCTTTTCAGCAAGCTGACCGTGACCTACATCAACGGCAAATACCCTTTCAGCTCCGTGTTCAAGCATGAACTGAGTGAATCCGCCTGTTGAAGCTCCGATATCAAGACATATCTTGCCATTCAGGTCAAGACCGAAGGTATCATAAGCCTTTTCAAGTTTCAAAGCTCCTCTGCCGACATATAACTCCTGTTCGGATGATTCTATCCTGTCCTCCGGAAGCACTTCATCAGAGGCTTTTTTTGCCGGTTTTCCGTTTACAGTAACAGCTCCGGACTTTATCATTTCCTTTGCACGTTCTCTGCTTCTTGCGATACCTCTCGCAACAAGCTCAGCATCAAGCCTCGCCATTTTTACTGCTCCTGCTGCAGATATATTCAACCATTTTATCATATGTCAGACCAAGTTTGCTGAGAGCTGAACGTGCAGAAGCCTGCTTGACAAATCCCTCAACAGCGACTCTGCTGTAATCGCCCTTGTATCCTTCCTCCATGAGCATATCTCCGAACAGAGAAGAAATGCCGCCGTTTTTCTCGGCTTCTTCAAAGAATACAATGCGCTTGTAGTCTGCTATTTCCTTAACAAGTTCACGAGCTACAGGGAATATCTTTGTAAGCTTGAGGATATCGCAATTTATACCCTTTGCTTTCAGCTTATCCTTAGCCTTGTAAGCCTCATTGTAAAGCCTGCCGTAGGTTATGATAAGAGTGTCGCTTTCCTCACTTCTCATGAAGATATGTTCTGTGCTGACGTAGTTTCTGTTGAAGTTCACACTTTCAGCACCACGGGGATATCTCACAGCAACAAGACCTTTGTTTGCGTATATCGCCTTTCTGAGACAAAGACGAAGCTCCTCATAGCATGAAGGGGAATATATGACTGTATTTGGTATAGTCGTGAGCATAGGAACATCGAAAAGTCCCTGATGAGTTTCACCGTCCTCGCCTACTATGCCTGCACGGTCGATACCGAGTACAACGTGGAGCTTGCCTATAGCGATATCGTGTACGAGCTGGTCATAGGAACGCTGTAAAAACGTGGAGTATACAGCGAATACCGGTATCTGTCCCATTGAGGCAAGTCCGCCTGCAAAGGTAACAGCGTGTTGTTCGGCGATTCCGACATCATAGAAGCGTTCAGGGAATCTCTTGCCGAAGAATTGCAGACCTGTACCGTACTTCATAGCAGCAGTTATAGCACATATCCTGTCATCCTGCTCAGCAAGCGATACAAGCTCCTTACCGAAAACGGTCGAGTAGCTGTCGCCGGCAGATACTTCCGGATTGCCGGTAACTATGTCAAATTTTGAGATGCCGTGATACTCTCCCGGATTCTTTTCAGCCGGAAGATAGCCTTTTCCCTTAGTAGTTTTAACATGGATGAAAACAGGCATATGGTAGGATTTTGCCATATGCATGACCTGTTCAAGCTCACTGAGACTGTGACCGTTTACAGGTCCGAGGTATATGAAGCCCATATCCTCGAACATAGTTCTTTCAAGGATAGTAGACTTTATCGCATCCTTGGCGTACTTCATGCCCTTAGCCATTTTATTGCCGACTACCGGCACTTTTGAAAGATTCTTTTCAACAAGACGCTTGGTATCGAGGTATTTCTCGGTATTTCTCAGAGTTGTGAGGTACCGACCGAGTGCGCCGACGCTTTTTGAGATAGACATATTGTTATCATTAAGGATAACAATAAGATTGCTGTTCTGTTTGTAACAGCAGTTGTTCATAGCCTCGTAGAACATACCTCCGGTCATAGCTCCGTCGCCTATAACAGCAACGGTATAATTATCTCTGCCCTGGAGCTTCATAGCCTCGGCGATGCCGCAGGCTACTGATACAGATGTACTGCTGTGACCGGAAATAAATGAGTCATGCACCGACTCCTCCGGCTTCGGGAATCCGGAAATACCATTCTCCTGACGGAGAGAGGATAATTTATCAGCTCGTCCGGTAAGTATCTTATGGACGTAAGCCTGATGTCCCACATCCCATACTATCTTGTCGTCAGGCGAGTTGAAATTACGGTGTATAGACATTGTAAGCTCAACTACGCCAAGGTTTGAAGCAAGGTGACCTCCTGTCTTGGAAACAGTGGAGATAAGAAGAGTTCTTATCTCACTGCAAAGGTATTTGCACTGCTGCAAAGACAGGTCTTTAAGACCTGCCGGCAGCTCAAGATCAGCAAGGCTCACCCTGCTGGTGTCATTTATAACTTCATTCATTTTAATCAGGCGGAATGTTCCGCTGCTCCTTTGTTAGTTTTTACGTCTTAAAAGAGTTTCAGTAAGCTCTTTAAGGAAAGCGTTGTCCTCGAAAGCATCAAGCCATTCAAGCGCCTCAGAAGTTGCCTTATCAGCTATTTTCTGAGCTTTTTCGATACCCAGAAGTGAAACGAGAGTTCTCTTGTTCTCTCTCTCGTCGCTGCCGACAGGCTTTCCGAGTTCTTCCTGAGTGCTTGTAATGTCAAGGATATCGTCGATTATCTGGAAAGCAAGACCGATCCTCAGACCGTACTCAGCAGCAGCCTGCATATGTATGCTTCCGCCTTCGCCGCAGATAGTACCCATAACACATGATACAGCGATAAGCTGACCTGTCTTACAGCGGTACATATTTCTGAGTTCTTCCTCTGTAACGTCATCACGCTCTTCGTTTTCCATATCTATTACCTGACCGCCGATCATGCCGTCTCTGCCGACAGAGTTGGCGAGTACAGATATTATCAGCACTTTCTGGTCAGATGAAAGCTCCTGAGAATCAGCGATTATCTCGAAAGGCAGCACTGAAAGAGCATCGCCGGCGAGTATAGCTAAAGCCTCGTTGAACTGCTTGTGACATGAAGGCTTTCCTCTGCGGAAATCATCGTTATCCATTGCAGGAAGGTCATCGTGGATAAGGGAGAATGTGTGTATCATCTCGATAGCAGCAGCCGGTGCAACTGCGTTCTTGATATTTCCTCCGAGAGCCTCACAGAAAGCGAAAACAAGAGCTGGTCTTATACGTTTTCCGCCGGCTTCAAGGGAATAGTTCATTGCGTCGATAAGGTTTTTCTGCGGTTCGTTGACTTCGGTATGGCTGTTGTAGTTTTTAAGGTTCTCTTCCACAAGAGCCTTATACTGAGCCATTTTCTCGTTAAAATTACTCATAATACTATTTCGACGCTGCAGTACCGTCATCCTCCGTTATTTTTATTTTTGCTTCGTCCAGCTGTTTTCTGCAGACAGCCGAGAGCTTAACGCCCTCGCCGTACAGCCCGACTGCTTTTTCAAGCGGTATATCGCCTTTTTCAAGCTCTGCAACGATGCTGCTGAGCTTTTTCATATTATCTTCAAAGGTCGTTTTTTCTTCCATAAACTCACCATTTTTTAACAATTTTTGCTTCTGCTCCGCCATTATCGAACCTGAGAGAAACAGTATCGCCCTCATTTATGCTGTCCGAACTGCGAACCAGTTCATCTCCGCTGTAAACAAGGGAATAGCCTCTTGACATTACTTTGAGCGGACTAAGACTGTCGAGACGTGCTATCCTCTCAGAAAGCTCAGCCGAGCGCTTTTCAGTATATCTCTCAAAGGCTGAATCAAGGCGTTTTCCGGCATTTTCAACTTTCTCCGACATAAGTTTAAGCTTATTTTCCGGAGACTGTGCTGCAAGGCGTGAGCTGAGAACGCCATACCTGTCGGAAGCTCGTTCAAATGCTGTATTCACAGCTTTTTCAGCTCTGTTCATGTACTGACTGATGTTATTTTTTATCGTGCCGATATCGGGCGCAACAAGCTCTGCTGCTGCTGACGGGGTAGGTGCTCTCATATCCGCAGCGAGGTCGGTTATGGTAAAGTCCACCTCATGACCAACTGCCGATATAACAGGCACTTTGCAGCCGTAGACTGCTCTTGCCACCTGTTCGGTGTTGAAAGCGCTGAGGTCTTCGGCAGAGCCTCCGCCTCGTCCGACTATTATAACATCACAGCCTGCATTTTCAGCACGGAGTATACCTCTGCATATCGACTCCGGCGCACCTTCGCCCTGTACAAGAGCATTCACAGCGTAAAGCTCGCATAAAGGATAACGCCGTGTCAGCACATTGATGATATCACGCACAGCCGCTCCGCTGAGGGACGTTACAGCACCTATTTTCTTAGGCATATAAGGCAGCGGACGCTTATGCTCCTGCGAGAATATCCCATCTTTTTCAAGCTTCTTTTTAAGCTGTTCAAGAGCAATACTCGCCTTTCCTGCACCTTCCGGTATGATATCGTTTGCGTAGAGCTGATATACTCCGTCACGCTCATAAACGCTTATACTTCCCGATACCACAACGGACATACCGTCCTCAGGAGCAAATTTAAGTCTTGACGCAGCCGATGCGAACATGACTGCTTTAAGCGAACTTTCAGCATCTTTCAGCGAAAAATAGCAGTGTCCGCTTTTGAAGTGTCTGGTAAAATTCGATATCTCGCCCTTGACCATTATGCCCTGAAGTATCCTGTCCCCTTTCAGCTTTGAGCCGATATACTTGTTTACCTGTGTAACTGTTACTATAGGCATCACTTATCACCCGTATGTTTCAGATATCCGTATATAGCCACTCCAGCCGCATTATCGCACGAAAACTCAGGAGCAGCAAAAGAAGCGCCGCTGTATACCGACACTATCCTGTCACGTATGAGCTTGTCTGACATTACTCCGCCTGCAAAAACAAGAGGAAGTCTGCCGTATTTTTCGATCGCAGAAGAAGTCATAGCAATGATAGTCTCAGCGATGAAGTCAAGGCAGTAACGTGCGATATTCTCAGGCTTTTCGCCTTTTTTGAGCATATCCTCGCACTTGTTCTGAACTCCGGAAAGGCAGCAGCTGCCGTCTTTCAGCACAGGCTTCACCTTATAGAGCTTATCTGCATTCACAGCAAGCTTTTCAAGCTCGATACCGCATGGGAAGCGCAGTCCGAGCATAACGCCTGTCCGGTCAACAGCCTGACCTGCTTTAAGGTCGAGGGAAGTACCTGCTTCGGTGATATTCATTATGTTCTCGCTGTCAGGTTCGCAGAGAAGGCAGTCAGTCGTACCTCCGCTAACATGGAAAGCGATGAATCTCTCGTTCACGAGGTCAAGTCTTTCCGCAGAATAAAGAGCAGCAAGGATATGACCTATCTGGTGGGAAGTAGTATACATCCTTACGCCCTGTATCGCTGAATAAGACCTTGCAAGTCCCTCACCGCAGAGAAAACACGGCATATATGAGCCTTCAATATTTCTCGGACGGGAAGAAGCCGTTATCGCTGCCGGACGGGAAATATGATACTCGCTGCAAAGCTGCTCTATCATATCCGGAAGCTGTTTTGTATGGTGGAACACAGCATCGCTCTGTCTCAGACCAAGCTCTCCTTCTTTTACCGGAAGGAGTTTTTTCCGCTGTACAATACGTTTTTCCTCGCTTATGTACACCGCAGCAGAGGTGGTATAATTACTGGTATCTATACCTATATAATCAGGCATCTGCTTTTTCTCCGTGGTCACGGGAGTAAGTGCCGAGTATGCCGTTTATGAAAGAAGTATCCTCACGGTATGTATAGTTCATGGCAAGCTTTACAGCCTCGCTTATAGCGACGTTCATCGGTGTCTTATCGTCGTATATGCACTCATAGAGAGCTATTCTGAGTATAGCATGATTGAGCTTGGAAATACGTGAAAGCTTTCTTGATTTGCTGTAGCTTTCAATGATAGTATCTATCTCCTCAGCATGGGCAAGAGTACCGTTGACCATTTCCTTTACCTCGTCATTAACGGTTATCTCGTCTATCTCCTCAGCGATATCGTAAAGCTCCTGAATATCATCATCACGCAGAAGCTGCTCAAAAACAAGCTTAAAAGCGCTGTCTCTTACATCTCTTCTTGACATTATATCTCTCCTTAACTTTTAATCGAACACAACTCCGCTTACTGTAACATTAACTCTTGCTACAGCAACGCCAGTCATATTCTGAACATTTTCCTTAACGGCTGTCTGAACCTCTTCAGCTACAGCAGTGGCTTTTATGCCGCTTTTAACTTTAATCTTTATGTCGAGAGCTGCAACGTCACCGATAACGCTCACAGTAATAGGACCGTTCTTTCTCAGTTTACTCATTGCATTTACCTCTCCGGCGAGACCTGCCACACCCTTGACATCAAGTGCAGCAAGTCTTGCAACGGTGATGATAACATCCTCTGATATTTTAAGCTCGCTCGGTGCAGTGTTTTTCACATCGTCCATTTTTATACCTCCGTCTTGCTGAAGATTTGAGTGTATCTTTTAATCAAAAGCACGTATACACTCCTACCTTTACATTATACCAAAAAAAATAGAAATATTCAACTACTTTACCTCAAAAATTCTGATATTTTCTGAAGAAACTTCTGTTTCGCCAAGAATTATATCTTTTATAGCCGCTGCCTGCGCCTTGTCAAGCCCTTCTGTCCTTACTACGACCTTAGCAGATTCGCCGTCAAGATAGGCAACGCAGTCCTCGAAACCCTGTGCTTTTACCAGTGATTCGATAGTACCTTCTGATTCTATCAGCTTTGAAACTTCGACAGCATCGAGAGCGTTGACTACCATTTCATTTTCGGTAATATCTCCGCCGCCGATCATCGTCTGTAAAGTCTGAACAGCCTCATCACGGTCGTTCATCTTGTCAAGTCTTGCCTGAGCGAAATAATCAGAGGCGGAAGGTTCGTCCACAGAAGCGCCTGCGTTCACGAATTCTGTATCGCCGTAGTTCACCTTGTCGCCCATTTCAGCACTTACCGGCATATCTCCGTTATCCTTTACTATCTTCGGTGCAGTTGTATAATTTATGTATACTGCGATAGCAAGCATAAGTGTAAGGCAGGTCATGATTATCTGTTTTTTACCGATTATGATTGAAGGCTTTTTCATAGTTTATCTCCTCATTTCATTTTAGTTACGTAAATTTTGCTTGTTGGTATACCAAGTGCCGCAGAAGCCGCTTTGTATACCCTCTCCTCAACTGCCGGACTTCCGCAGCCTGTACATACGATGACTGCGCCTTTTATTTCCGGAGTCTCGACTGTTTCTATCAGCGGAGTGCGCTGACTGCTTCCACCCGTCATAACATATTTTTTCTCCTCCTCCGTCTTGTTCTCTGAGCTGCTTTTTTTGCCCTCAGCAGCGTAAACGTATCTCTCACCGCTGCCAACAGTGAGGTATACTTCTGCTTCGCCTGCGCCGTCTATATTGCGGATAAGCTCCCTGAGCCTTTTTTCGGTAGTCCGGCAGTATTCCTCACTTGCCGACGGCGGTGCAGGTTCGTCAGTTACAGGCTGCTTCTTGTCCGGCAGAAAAGATGATATCATTATCAGCAGCAGACCTGCCGCTGCGAGAGCTGTGACGGCAGCAGCAGAGCGTCTACCCTTCGGCAGTTTCAGCAAATTCTTCACCGCTTCCATTTATGACCTCCGTTTCCCAGCCGATGCTGTTTTTCACAATGACAGATGCAGCTTCAAAATCCTCTGTTGTGACCGTCACCTTAGTAATAGATATGCTGCCGTCAGAAGAAATATTAACCTCAGCCGAAATATTTTTAAGTTCTATACCGGCGGCTGATATCTGCTGTGAGAGGATATCCTCCACATTTCCGGCAGTCTGCTGAGCAAGAGCCTTGTTGTATATCTCCTGCTGAGTATCAGAATATTCAAATTCGTATGCACTTATTTCCGGCAGTTCAAAGTGAAAAACTCCGCTTACAAAAGGCGTGATAAGCACGACAGCCAGCAGTATATCCAGCATAGTTTTAAGCTGGTCTTTCATTTTAAGTCCTCCGGCAGTCTGACCTATGATGAATTTTACTGCCGAGATGACACATACTGAGAGCACCGCTGCTTTTATCTCCATAAAGCACCTCCTAACCTATGGTCTGAGCGATTATCGCTGAGGAGATTATGAACATCAGCGAGTAGCTTATGAGTATGCACTGAGCTATAGCAAGTCCGCTGTCAAAGCTTTTCAGCAGTTTTGACACAGCTTTTACCGAAAAAAGGTCAGCAGCGGCTGCTCCGGCACACATAACTCCACGATAAATGAATATTTCAAGTATTTTCGGCAGAAGAAGTATCACAACGCCGATTATGCCAGCCACTCCGACAGTTCCGCCTATGACTTCAAAGCTGCCTTTGATAGTTGCATATGCATCAGAAACTGCTCCGCCGACTATCGGCACAGCACTTGATACAAGCATTTTTGCAGTTTTGGCAGCAGCTCCGTCAGCTTTTCCGCAAATCGTACACTTCAAACCCACAAAACCGGTAAAAAGTGTCATTGAAGCCGTAACTGCAAAGGTAACTCCTTTTTTAAGAAATGAAGATATGCTTTCAAGCGATGAATCCGGAAAAACGCTTCCGGCGGCTGCAAGAGCCGCTGTTGTACCGAGTACAGGCAGAAGCCAGTTATCAGAAAGTTCGACAAAAAGTTCAGACGCTCCGAGCATGAGCATATGATAAGCTCCGGCAGTTGTGAAGCCTCCAGACAGCAGAGCCGCCGCTGAAAATACCGGCACAAACACAAGTATAAAGCTTCCGCAAAGTTCTATATCCGTCAGAGTATCGCTGTAGACCTCCATAAGCTGCGGAGCTGTCACGGTTACGGCACTTATAACGCTTACCATGCTGTAAAGTTCGCCGGACGTTCCGTTCAGGACACCGCCGGCAGTATTTTTTATGACTGCACTCAGCACCACCAATAAAAATATCACCGTAAGCATATGCATCGGAGCTGTAAGCCTTGAAGTGAGTTTTCCCACGATAAGTTCGGATATTTCGCTGAAACTCATATCTGTAATATCTTCATAGGCTATGCCAAGGTCATAGTCTGCAAGAACACCGTCAATCTCCTGAGTAATCTCGTCACGCACATCAGCTTCATCTGTGGCACAGGCTGTAAACGGCTGAACTACGCATAAAACAAGTATAAACGCAAGAAAAAATATCATTACCCTGTTCATTCTAATTCCTCTGTAATAATTCGCTTATCTGACTTATCAGCGCCTTGACAAGCGGCAAACTTATAAATGCTACCGCTCCCCTTCCCCACATCTCCGCCGCCGAAGCTATGGCATTTTCACCGCTGTCCCGGCAAAGTTCACAGGTGATCTGAGTTATGAAGCATATAGCTGCCGCCTTGAATATCAGCGAAAGATAGCTCTCAGATACTCCGGCTTGTGTGAAAATATCTCGCACATCGCTAAGAACCGGTGAAAGAAGCGAGAAAGTCCCTCCGGCAACTATGGTACAGGCGGCTATCGAAAGCAAAAGTGACTGTTCACGGCTGTACTGCCTTAGAAGTACCGCAAGAATAGCTGCACATACGCAGAATACAGCCGTTGCAAAAGTACGGTCTACCATAGTCCGAACACCGTCTTTACAGTCTCGAACAAGCCGCCGATCTCCTGAACGATTATCACAAGGACTACTATAAGTCCGGCAAGTGTTGTCATCATAGCCTGCTCTTCACGCTCAGCACGTTTCAGCACGAGATTCAGTACCGCAACTATTATACCAGTTCCGGCAATTTTAAAAATGAGGTCGATATCCATTATTCACCCTTCCCGTCATATCACGATGATACCAGCCATAAGCCCCATTAACAGTCCGGCACTTCGGTAAAGTCCGGACTTTTTTATGTAGTTTTCCCTGCGAAGCACCGATAAAGCTTCCGCCTCTGTTATAAGCTGGTCTATTGCTGCCGACTGGCTTTCCCTGTCAGACCTGCCGAGAACAGCTCCGAGCTGTAGAAGAATATCCATCTCCTTTTCGGGTATATTCTCCGAGCGCACTTCATTCTCCCATATATTGCGGAAGTCACAGCTATGACCGTAGCTATCAGGAAGTCTGCCAACAAACGAAAACACTTTAAGTTCATCGTCCGCCCTGAGATTTCTGCACACCTCATAAATGTCGTCACAACGGTAGCAGACAAGAAATTTCACACGCTGTAAAAGGTAAATCAGCACTTCGCAGACTTTCTGCTGACTTCTCAGCTTGTCCGAAAAAGTCATGCCTGCAAAACATCCGGCAGCCGTAAACATCGCCGCAGCCAAAATTCTAATCAGCATTGTCAAGCCTCCTTATCTCAACAATTTCTCCCGGAGAGAACGAACCTTTCAAGAAAACCCCGTACTTAAAAGCGCCGCTTTTCAACAGTTTCTGAACTATTTCACGCTTTACAAGTTCGGCATATCCGGAAGCGTGGATAGTCGCACAGAAGCTTACTCCGCAGCCTGCACCTTTTAAAATTGCCTCCACATCAGCATCTCCGGCAATCTCATCGCAGAAAATATAGTCCGGAGAAAGTGCCCTTATCGCTGAAATTATGCCTTTGCTCCGCTCACATCCTGAGAGTACATTTGTAAGTGCTCCGACATCGTTCGTTATCTTCTTACCCGATGTACAGGCAATCTCGTTCCGCTCATCTATGAGAGAAACTTTTTTCCTGTTCCCGACACATCGGCAGGCATCACGCAACAGTGTTGTCTTGCCTGAGTTGACTCCGCCGCATATCAGCACTCCGGCATTTTCATTAAACAAAGGAAGTATCTCACGGCAGCAGTCTTTCACGCATCTTGATATACGAAAAGAAATACCAGTTACAGCCGTAATGATGCCGTCCTCGTTGTACTGACCTGACAGACCGGCTCTTACACCGTTTTCAAGCATAATATAGCCTTGTTTCAACTCTTTTTCGTGGCTGTGGAAAGAATAATGTGTTATCTTGTCAAGAATACTGTCTATGTCCTCCGGCATACATATAATACACATAGTATTGCTCCTGCAAGAAGCAATACCGTTCCCTGTGAGATACATAATGCAGTCAGGGTATACCAGTGCCGGAGGTCTGCCGGTATATAATCGAAACTCGGTAAGGTCAGATGCTCTCGGCATCTTTTCAAGCGCCTGACGATATCCTGCTGTCATATAGTTCATGATGACATCAATGCTTGTACGTTCCAAACCTTTCAACTCTCCTTTCACTTAATAGTATGCCTGTCCATCAGGAGATATGACAAAAAAAGGGACGCACGAAGCGTCCCATAAAAAACAGCGTACCGAAGTACGCTGTTTGATAAGCAATTATTCCTTTACGCCACCGAGAGCAACACCAGCGATGATGAATCTTGAAAGTGCAACGTAAGCAATGATGATAGGTACGATAGACATTGCGATAGCAAGGTAAACAGCACCGTAGTCGTTAAGTACGTCGGAAGACTGAAGAGCATTGATCATCATAGGTAATGTCTTCTTCTTTGTGTCAACGCTGATAAGGATCATGTTTGGTGTATAGAAGTTGTTCCAGCTTGCGATGAAAGCAAAGATAGCCTGAACAGCTATAGCTGGCTTCATCATTGGGATAGCGATAGAAACGAAGGTTCTGAACTCTGTACAGCCGTCGATTCTTGCAGCCTCAACGATATCAAGCGGGAAGGATGACTTCATGTAAGATCTCATGAAGTATACAACTGCAGGAGCAGCTATTGCAGGAAGAATGAGCGGCCAGTAAGTATTTGTAAGATGAATCTTAGACATAAAGCTTAAGAAACCGGCAGATGTAACCTGCATAGGAACCATCATTACGAGGAGAATAGCTGTGTAGGAAATTTCCTTGAGTTTGAAGTCGTAAACGTGGATACCATAAGCTGTGAGTGCTGAGAAGAATACGGTAAGGAAGCAGGATGATACAGTGATTATCAAGCTGTTCTTATAACCGAACATAGCACGGTAGTTAAGTCTGAAGTCAGGACCTGATACAGACTTGAAGTTCTCACCGAGATGAGTACTTGGGATGAAGCTGATACCATTGGAAATATCAGTAGTTGTACGTGTTGAGTTTACAAGAAGTATGTAAATCGGGAATAAGCATATTAATGTAAGAATAACGAACCATACGAAAAGGATCGCTGATTTTGTTTTCAGCCTTGCAGTATAATTGTCCTTGGCTTTTCCATAAACTGCGTCCATTTTACTCATATTGAAAAACCTCCAAACTGTTTGCTTTCCTGCTTGAGCTGCTTAGCAATCTTCTTTCTCTGCTTCTTCTTAGCGATCTCGTCCTTGTCACGAGTAATGTAGAATGAAAGGAGACCGAGAGCAAGAGTGATGAAGAAGAGAAGAACTGAAGCAGCACCAGAATAACCGATCTTACTCTTTGAAAGGTCAGATACATGGAAGTATTTGTAAATAAGAGCAGCTATTGTTTCGAGATGATCCTTAACCGTACCGTCTTTATTGTAGAGGTATGGGATATCGAACATCTGAAGACCACCGATCATAGATGTTACAAGTGTATATGCCATAATAGGTGTAAGAAGAGGAAGAGTGATCTTTCTGAATACCTGTCCGGAAGTTGCACCGTCGATGCTTGCAGCCTCGAACAGAGATGGGTTGATACCCTGGATACCTGACATGAGCATAATCATAGTGTTGCCGAACCACATCCATGTCTGGATGAACATTACGACACCTCTTGACGGCCAAATGCCGTCGATGAACTTGATCGGATCAACCTTACCGCCCTCGATAGTCTTAACGATGCCTATCTTGTTGAGGAGGGAGTTGATTGCGCCTGGGTTTGTTTCTGACTGACCGCAGAGCTGAACGAAGAGAACAGCAACTGAAGCAGCAGTAAGGATATTAGGAAGATACATAACGATTTTGAAGAATTCTTTTCCCGGGATCTTCAGATTAGCTTCTGTGAACCATACAGCTAAGGAAAGAGAAAGAACGATCTGGGGAATGAAGTTACCGATCCAAAGGATAACAGTATTGCCGAGACATCTGAAAAAGCTTTCATGAACTGTCTGAGCAGTGGAGAAAGGCTTGTCAGGATTACCGAAAAGGATATCCTTGTAGTTTGCAAGACCTACAAAGGTATCAATACCAGTATCCGCATTGCCCTTGAAGCCAACTATGAACGTATTGATAAGCGGCCATAACTGGAAGAATAAGTAAACGATGAAAAACGGAGCTATAAAGATATAGCCGTATTTAGCATAGCTGATCGATTTTATACGACTCTGTGCAGCAGATGCCATAACACACACCCTCTCGTGAAATGATTAGAAACAAATATACACCTACGGAATACATAAGTATTCCGTAGGCATAAAAGATATTAATGAATGTTTAACTTGTAATTATTCAATAGTAAGTGTAGGAATATCCTCAGCGATCTTCTTCTTGAATGTTACGAGTGTATCATCCCATGACTTGCCGCCCTTGAGGTACTCATCAGTTACAGCGTTGATGAAGTCGCCCTTAACTGTAGCGTCATAAGGAGTGATAAGACCATTGAAGTTGATGCTCTTAGCGTTGCTTGCAAGCTCAGCGAAGTAGTTCTGACCGTCCTTGAAGTTGCCGGAGATCTTCTCGTTGAATACTGTATCAGCAGCGATGAGGTCATCCATAACCTTTGTGTTGTTTACGTACTCAGGCTTAGCCTTAGCGAATGCAGAAAGCTGATCCTCGTTAGATGTAGCAGAAAGGATGAAGTCACGAGCCTCTTCACCGTTGTCAGTAGCTGGATTTACAACCATCCAAGTACCGCCCCAGAAGAATGCCTGTGGACCCTGGCAAACTGCCCACTTACCGTATGCAGGGCCGCCTTCTCCGCCAGCAGCATCGAGGAAGAATCCGCCGAAGCCCCATGTAGAAACGAAGTAACCCATGCAGTTATCTGTTGTACCAGCAGCTGTCCACTCATCAGACCACTGTGTGTTCTTTGTAACACCGCCGCAGTCCCAAAGCTCCTTAGCTGTATCAGCGAAGTCCTTGCAGAAGTCGTCGATTACGAGAGCCTCGTCCTTAACCCATGGCTGTGTACGGCCACAAGCGAATGCCTGCCAGAGACCACCAACTGTATCAGCGAGAGCTGTCTTGCCGCCGGACTTGTCAGCAACTGTCTTAGCAGCTTCTACAAACTTGCCCCAGTCAGAAACCTTCTCCTGCATCTCTTCAGGAGACTTAACTTCGAGGTACTCCTCAGCGAGGTCAGCTCTGTAAGCGAAACCGCCTGCTGCAGCCTGCCATGAAACGCCCTTACGAACGCCGTTGGAATCCTTACCGATCTCGTCTGTGTACTTGTAGATGTTAGCGAAATCGCTGTCGCCAAGACCGAGCTTGCTGAGTGCGAGTGTCTTGGAGTCGTCGTTGATGTACTTGAGAGCCCAGTCAGCTTCACAGAAGTAAACGTCGAGGTCTGTACCATCGTTGAAGAGCTGATCGTAACGCTCAGAAGCCTGACCGCCGCCTACACCGAATACGATGCAGTTGATGCCGTCAACCTTACCGTCAGAGAGATCGTCAACTACTGTATCATAGTCAAGACCCTTCCACTGAGCGATGAGGTAAGGAACGTCGTCTGCGTTCCAAGCTGCAACTGTGAATGTGTCGCCGCCTGTTTTAACAGAAGCGTCGATCTCGCCTGTAGACTCTTCAGAAGTCTCAGGCTTTTCTTCGCTGCCTTCTTCAGTGTCAGCTGGTGTCTCAGCAGCTGTGTCAGACTTTGCAGCTGGCTCAGATGTAGAAGATGATTCGCTTCCGCCGCAGCTTGCAAGAGCTGTAGCTGCCATAGCAAGAGTTGCTACTAATGCTAAAGTTTTCTTAAGTGTGTTCATTAGAATTTTCCTCCTTAAATATGTATATTATATTTCTTCAATATAATATGTGTGAGATAAATATGTTTTTACAGCCTACGAATGTTTCACGTTACGTGCAGCGACTGTGCTCACCGCATCGCCGCTCAGCATTTTTCAGCTGCCTTGTCCATTTGGACATATTTGCCAATGACTTTCATCATTGAGCTTACTCCGGCAGACCCCATTGAGAGTTCTTGCAGGTGTCTTGCTTTTGTACTAACAATATACCGTATTTTTCGTCTAAAGTCAATGATTTGAACTGTTCTTTAATATTTTTCAAACATCTTGTACATTTTCAACAGAACAATTTTGTTAACTTTCACATATTTCTTTTAAAGATTTTTCAAAAGTTACAAATTGGTAAAAGGCTTTTTTGACCTTATTTCACATAGAAAGTTCTTTTCTTTTATATTGATTTACCAAAGAATCCAACTATCAGTAAAAATTAGCCTATCGTTTTTGTGTATATTGGCAATATATTATGAGGTAGATAATTCGCTATACCTCATAAGAACTCCGCTTGCATCCTTGGCAGTTACAGAGCCGTCGCCGTCGAAATCAGCGTACTTTCTCATCTCCGGCAGGACTATGCCTTCTCCGCCGACTGAAAGTGCCGAATAATCGGCAAGTATAAGGCTTGCGTCCGAAGCATTCACAAAGCCGTCACCATTAGCGTCACCGCTGTCGCACCTGAGAATAGTAACATCAAGAATACCGTCCGGAACGTCCTTACCGGTTATCCTGAGCCTTTCGGAATTCCTTCCTTTGGCTATATTAAGCGGAATACGGCTTCCTGAGGAGTATTCACAGTCCTCATGGTAAATTTTACCGGCAGCCTGAGGTATAAGAAATACCTTTTCAGACTCCGTATCTGCCTCTATAACGATATTGCTTTCGGAGGCAGAATATGCGTATTTATGCGTTTTTCCGGCTTCTGCCAAAGATGAAAGAGCGTACTCCAGCGAATAGAGCGATGCTTTTTCGGGATAATAACGGCTCGACTGTGGATTTTCACCATTTTTTTCAGATGAAGCATATATCACAGTTTTTTCCGTTATTTCTATCGGCTGTGTATAAGGCTTAAAATCGCCGTTTTCGCCAATTCTGCAATATATTTCACCGCTATCCGATGAGAGTTCTATCTTCTCACCGAAGGGTACAGCACCCTCAATCTGTGAGAATTTAACAGTATCAGGAGCATCGCCGAATACTTTTAGTGAAATATTTCCCATTTTCAGAGCAACAGTGCCCTTTGCGAACATTTCTTTGAAATTCTCCAGCGATTTTCCGGCATTTTCAAGCAATTCAGTCTCGTCAGGCTCAATTCCGTCATACAAGTCTACTTCGAGCACTTCAAGCAGTTCCTGCTCTTCCTCGTCGGAATATACCTCGTCATTTTCTGTGACATCCAGCCAATTTTCGCCGTCCTGACTGAAAAAGCTCTCGTTCTTGCCGGTATATTGGGTTATACCCTCATAAGTCGTATAGCTGCCGAGGCTTTCAATTTCTCCCGTAGTATCATCCGTGACGATCATGCAGGTCTCAAGCGGGACAACAAACGGCGAATCTTTGCAGAAAAGCTTGACCACAACTGAAAAATCCTCAGATTTTCCGACAGTGACCTTTTTATCAAGGTCAATAGTCGTATAACCTGTAATATTGCCAATACCCTTACCGGCAGTCACCGCCGTTCCGGAAGTCGGATCAGAGCGGTCACGCAGACCGGTATATATCGTTATCTCGTACTCTGTTCCTGGCTGACGTATATATGTGCCGACAGCTCCGAGAACTGTAGTCTCGTCAGCCGTGAAAACATTTGCCATATAGGACGGCGCATTTGTCTCCGTATCGTCAAAGACTGAGAGAGTCTGCACCGGAACAAAGCTGTCATGCTGGAAATTCTTCGTGAAATTATTCTTGCTGTCAAGTTCATACACAGTGAACTCCGTGAGTGACCTATCCTCGTAAGATATCCATATATAGCCGTTTTCGCCGTAGTTTGCACCCCAGCTGTTCTTAACGAGCCAAGCGCCGTTCTCCTTTGCAGGCTGTAAGAAGCCGTCAGCAGGATAATTGTCGTCCCAGCCGATCACTGCGACCGAGTGATTGGCAAATCTTGGCTTTTTATGGCTGTTTGTGGAGTGTTTCACGCTGTCATAGCAGTCCTTTGAATTTGAGTAGAACGAAACGTCTACAGCTTTTCCGTCAAGGACATACTCCTTTATCAGCGCATTTATCTCCTTTTCGTTAGACCTTTCCTTGTCGTAGTCAAAGGTATGTGCGCTTCGCAGGTGATAATCCGCAGTATTTTTAAGCTGTTCAATTTTTTCTGCATCTTCATAAAAGCTAAGGTCACCATACGGCATCCTGCTTTCACTGACTGGACCTATCCACTGTGACCACAGGTTAACAACATTTCCAGAAGTACCACCGCTTGACAATATCTCTTTTATATCATCGGATTCCGGCGGTATCTGATCGCCTCCGGAATAAGTGAAATAAGCGGTATGGAACTCAGAAAGGTCAACGGACGGATCACTTCTCAGGATACTGCTCTCAGCGCAGGCAATTGACGAGTGCGCCCAGCAAGTACCGTACCCTGACTGGTTCTTGACCGGTGTCACGCCGTACTTCTCACGCATATCGAAGCTTTCCGGAAATACGGAAGCATACATTGTCGAAACAGGATATCTTCCGCTGTATACCGGCTCTTTAAAGTCCGTTTCCCCGTCAGGAGATACAGAAAATAACGGCTCTGACAGTGTATATCTGCGTTCATGGATATTATTTTCAAAAATAGTGCCGGCTGCATCTGCCACATTATCACTATATACAGCAGAGCTTAGCATCACAAACGCAGTAACAGCCGATGCTGTTTTTTTAAATTTTTTCATCATGTAAACCTCTAAGATCAGGGCATCCCCTGATACAGTGAAGCAGCCATTCTCTTTTAAAAGAAACCGTTGCTTCATCTGAAATTTCATATATATCAGCATCATCAATAACTTTTTCAAGCTTGATATACTTCACCGCCTGCTGCTCAAATGAGAATCTTTTGGCGAATACCAGGTTGCTGACATACAATTCAGGCGTTGCATAATAAAGTTCATTTTTACTATTTTTCAGAACATACGTCATATCCTCACCTATTTTTTCAGTAAATAGTAAATAACACCATACCACTCTCTCACCCAATATGTAGGCAAAAGCCAAATAGGTGTGTTTGCTGAAATATTATAAGCATTGATATCAAGTTTCTCTGCCTTCATATCTGAACGGAACTGATGAAATCCGTCAGTTACTATGGTAATATGTTCAGGAAGTCTCTCACTTTCAATAATTTTCTTTGAAAAGCTAAGATTTTCGTCAGTATCAGTAGACTTGTCCTCCATATATATACGCTCCGGAGCAATGCCTTTCCCAACGAGATAATCTCTCATACACTGAGCCTCGCTGATAAGCTCGTCACTCCCCTTTCCTCCTGAAACGACGACCTTTACATCGGGTTCATCTGCAAGATACTCATAAGCTGTATCAAGCCTGCGTCTGAGCATAAGGCTCGGAGCGCCGTCTTTCACCTTGCATCCCAGCACTACGACAGTAGTATTGCTGTCAGGCGGACGGTCATTAATCTCACGTATCATGAAAAAGCTTATCACGGATGCCGTGATAATACATAAAACTGCAAATGCCAAAACTCCGCACACTACTGCTTTTCCAGCCGGACGCTGCCAAAGCCATTCAACGATGCCTATGAATCTGTCCCAGAAGAGTATTATGACTGTCAGGAGCGCAGAGACCGCAGCTCCGGTAAAATTTCCAATGTTAAATATACCTGTTGCTATAGGTGACAGGAATAATAATAACAACGCAAAAGGAATGAGAGCGAATAAGGCTCTCATTCCCATTCTGAAAGGAATATCCATATCAGTTTATTTTCAGTCCTTTTTCGGCGGAAGCTTTATTATCCTTTCAAGGTCTTCTTTAGACGTAGTCTCAGAGCCGAGGTGAGTCGGGACACTGTTATACAGTCCGTGGAAGTCAGAACCGCCAGTCCTTATAAGTTCATATTTGTCAGCGATAGCATTAAGCTCACTGCGGTAAGCCTCATCAGCAGAATAATGTCCTATCTCAACACCGTCTATCTTGCCTTTTTTCGCAAGTTCTTCAAGAAGCTCAATATTGTCGTACTGAGCCGGATGTGCCATAACAGCGACACCTCTTGCGGTATGTATAAGGTCAATGACGAAATTTACGTCAGGGTACTCACGTTCAACGTAGCAGCTTCCCTTTTTCGGGTTGAACAGTTCGCTGTCAAGCTCGCCGTAAAACTCAAGGGCATAGCCGTAGTCTATAAGAGCCCTCATGATATGCTGTTTGAATATGCTTTTTGAGGCTGTTGTATGCTTCAGAATACTTTCAAGTGTTATAGGGTATTTTTCGATAACTTTGTCTATCATTTCCTTCGAGCAGGCTTTTCTTATCTCGCATGATTTCAGGCAGAGACCTTCAAGTCTGTCGGGTTTCTGCGGAGCATAGCAAAGTATATGAACCTTGCTGTTTCTTGCCTTATCCCATGCAGAAAGCTCAACTCCGTGGAGTATCTTCACGCCTTCACGCTGACCTATGATGTCAGCTCTTGAAAATGATGCCATTGTGTCGTGGTCGGTGATAGACAGCCAGTCTATACCGGTACGCTTTGCCTGAGCAATAATATCCTCGATGCCAAGAGAACCGTCAGAAAGCTTTGTATGACAGTGCAGATCACAGATCATAATTCTCAACCTCTTTTCATTGCCGAAGCAATAGGATGCTTTCGGCAGACCAAATAGTATATTGCATTGTATGCATGAACAAGTAAGTTAAGAAGCATATACAACGATAATAATTATATCATATATTGTGACAAATTTCAAGCTTTTTTGTACATTTTTTCTTGCATTTTTTACAGTAAAAAATGCACAACGGTTAATTTTGGCTATTTATAGGCGTTTATAGGTTATTGCAAAGCAGAATAAAGCTCGCTCTTTTTGAATCCTGTCTCCTTAGCGACGGCTTTGCAGGCATCTGTAGGCTTTTCGCCCATATCTATCAGCTTTTTCACCTGTTCGAGAGCCTGCTCTATAGTCAGCTCCTCAGCTTCGGCAGATTTGCCTTCAAGCACAAGAACATATTCACCTCTCGGCTCATTTACCGAGTAGTATTCAACGGCTTCTCCGAGCGTGAAGCGGAGAGTTTCTTCGTGTATCTTGGTTATCTCACGGCAGAGGGAAATATTCCTGTCCCTGCCGAAAAAGTCAGCCATATCGTCAAGGGTATTCCTCAGCTTGTGCGGAGCTTCGTAGAATATCATGACAGCCGTCTCATTCCTGAGAAGTTCAAGGCGCTCAGTACGCTCTTTCTTAGGAACAGGCAGGAAGCCCTCAAAAGTGAAACGTTTCACATGAAGACCTGAAAGTGCTGCCGCTGTGGTAACTGCTGTCGGACTTGGTACTGCCTTTACGTCGATATTGTTCTCGTAGGCAAGCTTCACAAGTACCTCGCCAGGATCAGATATGCACGGCATACCGGCATCTGTGACTATTCCGCAGTTCTTTCCGGAGAGCAGTCTGTCTATTATCGCCTGAGCTTCAGCACGGCTGCTGTGCTCGTGGAAGCTGACAAGCTCGTTCTTTATCTCGTAGCGGTTCAGAAGTTTCAGTGTCACACGGGTATCCTCGGCGCAGATAAAGTCAACTTCTTCAAGCATTCTCAGCTGTCTGAGAGTTATGTCCTCCATATTGCCTATCGGAGTACCTATTATATATAGTATACCGCTCATGACTGCTCCTTTCCTATTGCGTATATCTGTTTCAGTTCGTCGGTAAAACCGTCACCGCTTCTTATGTATAGCTGCGGTTCTATCTTCATGAATGGCTTCGAGCCTTTCTTTCCCTCTATCAGGAACAACCACGGAGCTTCATCCGGCTCTTTTGAGACCATTCTCAGGCGCTTAGGCTCGATATTGTGCGATTTCATGGCGTATATAACGTCGCTCAGGCGCTCCGGACGATTGCAGACACACAGCCTTCCGCCGAATTTCAGAAGCTTTTCGGCTGCTGCACAAACATCGTCTATGGTACAAAGTATCTCATGCCTTGCTATCCTCTGAGCTGTTATCGCACTCTGAAAGCCTGCATTGTCAGCCTTATACGGCGGATTGCAGGTAACAAGGTCAAGTCTGCCGAGAGGAGCATCATCCCACAATTTTTTCAGGTCGGCGCATACTGGTACTATGCCATTTGTTTCACTGTGTTCCAGTCCAAGTTTCAGCTGTTCTATCGCACCTTCCTGTATGTCCACGGCATAAGTCACCTTAGGCGGTTTGTACTTCTGCATTATCAAAGGTATTATACCGCAGCCTGTACCGAGGTCGCAAACCATATCTTTCTGCCTGTAGCCTGAGAAATTCGCAAGCAGAAAAGCGTCTGTGCCAAAACGGTGGTCGCTGCTGGCACAGACATATATCTTATCAGTTAATTTTTCGTATTTGTATTCCATACTTACTCCATTGCCCTTATGATAGTTCCTCCGCCCACAACGGTATCTCCGTCGTAAAGCACTACAGCCTGTCCGCTTGTGACAGCTCTCTGAGGCTCGTCAAATTCTACCAAATATTCGCCGTTTCCGAGGTATGACACAGTTGCCGGCTGTTCTTTCTGACTGTAGCGTGTCTTTGCAGTAACTCTCATCGGAGCTTCAAGCTCTGCCGCTGAAATGAGGTTGAAATCGTCTGCGATGAGCGACTTTGTGTAAAGGTCGGCTTCATCTCCGACTGTTACGGTATTAGTCTCAACGTCCTTGCGTACCACATACGCCGGTTTTCCGAGGGATATTCCGAGATGCTTACGCTGTCCGACGGTATAGTTTATGATGCCTTTATGCTCTCCGAGGACTTTTCCCTCAACGTCAACGAACTTTCCGCAAGGCGAGTCTTTACCTGTGAATCTGCGGATAAATCCGGCATAATCGCCGTCCGGCACAAAGCATATGTCCTGACTGTCAGGCTTGTTTGAGTTGACAAGTCCGGCTTTTTCGGCGAGTTCTCTCACCTGTGACTTTTCAAGAGTGCCAAGCGGAAAAAGTGTATGCGAGAGCTGTTCCTGTGTCAGTGAGTAAAGCACGTATGTCTGGTCTTTGCTTCGGTCTGCCGGACGTTTCAGAAGCCAGCGACCTGTATTTTCGTCGTATTCAATAGCTGCATAGTGTCCGGTAGCTATGAAGTCGTAGCCAAGTTCCTGCGCTCTGCGGAGCATTTTGTCGAATTTGACATGACGGTTGCACTCGATGCACGGGTTAGGAGTACGTCCGCAAAGGTAGCTGTCAGCAAACTGTTTCATAACGTTTTCACGGAAACAGTCCTTGAAATTGAACACAAGATGCTCAAAACCAAGTCTCATTGCGACACTTCTTGCATCCATGACATCCGAAAGCGCACAGCAGGTCTTGCCCTCTTTTTCGGCTTCGGCGATATCCTCATCACCGAAAAGCTTCAATGTCACGCCCATAACGTCATATCCCTGCTCTCTAAGGAGCATTGCTGCAACGGAGCTGTCAACTCCGCCGCTCATTCCAACCATTACTTTTTTCATATAAAAATCCTTACCTTAATAGTGAATATACTATTTAAATAGTGTTTCTGCCTTGTCGATACGGTCAAAGCAGCAGTCAGCCTTGTTTTTTATGCTGTCCCAGTCGGCATCCGAGGCAGCGTCATAAAAGCCGGCAGTGACAAATCCGGCATTTTTCGCCGTTTCTATGCAGTGGAGAGAATCCTCAGCCACGAGAGTTTCCGCCGGAGATGTGCCAAGACGCTCAGCTCCGCCGAGGAATATATCCGGAAATTTCTTTCCCTTAGGGTACTCCCTGTCGGTCAGGACGAATGCGAATCTGTCGTATATCCCACACCGTTTCAGTGCAGCTTCTGCAAGCTTCTTATATGTAGCCGTGGCAACTCCGTAAGGTATTCCCTTGCTGTCGAGAACGTCCAGAAGCTCGGTAACGCCGGCTTTCAGAGGTATATTCTCCTCATACTCGACACGCACAAGCTCCTCGATACGCTGCTTTACATCGTCAACAGTGCA
>DEBW01000068.1:52429-55094 GCA_002348905.1 Ruminococcus flavefaciens
CATGCCGATGACTCCTCAATTGTCATCTTCTTCACCTTGTCGGAGATATCAGCCGGAGGGTCAGTAACTCCGTGTTCGAGCAGGAATTTCCTGTCGACATTGTACCATATCCCCATTGAATCTATAAGTGTGCCGTCAAGGTCAAAAATAACGCCTTTTATCACATCAAGCCTCCTCGCCTGGTTCTTCGTGCGGTTCTTCTTCGGGTACTTCCACTTCGATAACTGCCTCTGTTTCAGGTTCAGTCTCAGGTACTGCCGTAGTTTCAGTGGAAGTCGCTGTCGTAGTTTCAGTTGTCGCAGTAGTAGTCGTCGTTGTTGTCGTTGTGATATTTTCTTCCGCAGCCGGACGGTTCTTCTTCAGCCACGCCTTCTTTTCTTCGGGAGTGGTATAGTCCTTTCCGGCAGTTTCGGGATCACCGTTAAGAGCTACCGCCTGCCTGCCCATAGTCTCGTAAATACGTCTGAAACGCTCCATGTCATACTTTACATTGCCCACAAGAGGATCAGCTATATGAACGGTATTGTCAGTATAGTCAAAGCCGAATATAGTTACGCAGTGCTGGCACGGGTTGAAGTAGAAGTTCTCTCCGCAGCCAAGCTCAAACTGAAACTCAGCCACGGTTTCATACTGGTACATGGTAGTCCATATCACAACCGGACGTTTCAGGTCTATCTGATAGAATATCTCCTCAAGAGGCGCACCGGTAAGATCAAAAGCACTCCAGTCAGAGCCTATGTAGTCGAAATACTCGTTTGCAGCCCTTACTATTACCGGTGCATTGCACCCGAAGCCGTTATCCGCATGAGGATCGCCGATGTAGGCATCGTTCATGGTGAAATATCCTATCGGATCTTTTGCCATGAATACGTCAGCCATTGTAACCTTGTCAACATTGAAGCCGTAATGGTTGAGAGTCTGCGTAAGAGCGGTTATCTCGCAGCCTGTAGGAAGCTCCGGATTCTGCAATACTGTGGTAAATTCAACTTTATTCGACTTACCTATGTCAAAGCCTTCGGGTATGGCTCTTTCAATGGAAGTGGTTTTTTCTTTCACTTTCTCAGGTGCAGTTTCAGGTTCGGGTTCAGTTTCATCCTCTGTTTCATTCATCTTTTCTGAAACAGGCTTTACAGCAAAGACATCTCCGGCAGTTTCAGAGGTCTCATAAACCAAGCTGTAGGTACTGCCGGAGAATATCAGCGCCGGTATTATAACAAGTCCTGCTGCACTCCATTTAAATCTGTTTATAAACATACATTACTCCAGATCAAGCATTATTTTAGCTCTGAAGTCTTCATCTGATGATGTTATTTTTTCAAGTGAGAGTCCGTAAATATCAGATGCCCTGCTTTCAAGCTCGGCAAAACGCTTTGTTACGTTGTTTTTCCTTGCAAGTGCTGCAAGTGACGGAGAGTACGGTATTGAAGCCTTTCCCTTTGCTCTTGCGAGTATCTCCGTGCCACGCTCATTAAAGGCGAGTATCCTTCCGTATTGAGGCATATAAGCCATATCGCTGCGCTTTATGCCTATCAGGAGTGAGAGAAGTATACGCTTGATACGTGCCATAGTATAGCGCTTAGTCTTTACGCTGAACAGCAGTTCCTCCAGCGAGCCTGACATTCTTGCGTTGTATATACGGTTTTCAAGTCCCTGTCCTACATCGAAAAGCTCTGCTATCTCATCCGGAGAAGCCATTCTCAGACGATAGAGAAGTACACGTTCAAGGCGTTCAAAACTGCCTATGCTTCCGTTTCTCTCAGCTTCACGGATAGCATCCGCCCAGAGAGGCGTGGTATAATCGTTAAGTGAAAAATTCTTCGTTCCCGAAAGTATCTTTTCACGTATGAAAGATGCGCTCACAAATCCCTTGTCAGCTTCCTTGCTGTCATGAGGAGCACCGCTTCGCATAACCGTAAAAGGTATCATTTTAGATTTCATCCTTTTCATTGCTCTGAGGTATTCCACTGCGAGAGTATTGTTCGGCTCGGAAATAATTTCCGCAGCACGGGGATATTCTCCGCTTACTACAGAGCTGAGCGCACGGGGATAGGTATATCCCTTTTCCATGATATCAAGTATATCAGCCTTTTTTCTGGCAGCTACCTCGTCAGTTTTTTCAAGTGCATCTACAAGTGTTCTTACATCACCGCACTCGCTTCCGAAAGAAAGCTCGTCCACAGCTCCGAGACTGTTGAGAAGCCATACAGCTCCTGATGCAAAACTCTCAGCCGGCGAAAGACTATACTGCACCGGAAGCTCGATAACAAGGTCAACCCCTGATTTTACGGCAAGTCTTGCTCTTTTTATCTTGTCCATTACAGCAGCGTCCCCACGCTGGACAAAGCTTCCGCTCATAACTGATACTATGTGGGTAGCACCATTCTTTCTTGTTTGCTGGATGTGGTAAAGGTGTCCGCTGTGGAAAGGATTATACTCACAGACTATTCCGCTTACTTTCATTCTGCTCCCCCATTTCTTACATTAATATTATACTTATATTATGATAGATTTTTTCCCTTTTGTCAAGGACTAAATGATTAACACTCACGGCAACAGCATTTACTTTATTAATGTATGCGACAGCAAAGTTGCCTTACATTCTAATTAACAGCGCAATATTGCGTGGGTGCAGGGAGCCGCTTGCTCCCTGCCGGATTCCAAAGGC
>DEBW01000068.1:55269-56470 GCA_002348905.1 Ruminococcus flavefaciens
AAAGTAAATGCTGTTGCCGTGGATTAACACTCTGTAGATATTTAATAGTTAAAATTTAATTATAACTCTTGCACTGTTGCATTATCCGGAATTATATGGTATAATATTCCGTGCAAAATATATTATTATCTTTGAAAGGAATATCATCTATGATTATTTTAGTTGTTAACGCAGGAAGCTCATCCCTCAAATACCAGCTCATCAATATGGACGATGAGAGCGTACTCGCTAAGGGTAACTGTGACCGTATCGGTATCGACGGTCATATCGCTCATAAGGCTGCTGACGGCAGAACTCTCGATGAGGACTGTGCATTCCCAACACATACTGAAGCTTTCATGAAGCTCGTTGAAGCTCTCACAAAGAGCGATGCAAAGGTTATCGACAGCATGGACGAGATATCTGCTGTTGGTCACCGTATAGTACAGGGTGCTGACGTATTCGACAAGTCCGTTCTCGTTACTGACGAAGTTATCGACAAGATCGACGAGCTCCGTGAGCTTGCTCCTGTTCACAACCACGCTCATGCTCTCGCTCTCCGTGCCTGCAAGAGCGTTATCCCTGCAAACGTTCCTCAGGTAGTTGTATTCGATACAGCTTTCCACCAGACAATGCCTGCTAAGGCTTTCATGTTCGGTCTTCCATACGAGGACTATGAGAACTACCACGTAAGAAAGTACGGCTTCCACGGTACATCTCACAGATTCGTTTCCAAGGCTCTCGCTGAGGCTATGGGCAAGGACATTAAGGACCTCAAGATAGTTTCATGCCACCTCGGCAACGGTTCTTCCATTACTGCTGTTGATGCTGGTAAGTCCGTTGATACTTCCATGGGCTTTACTCCTCTTGACGGCGTAGTTATGGGTACACGTACAGGCTCTGTTGATCCTTCTGCTGTTACTTTCGTTGCTGACAAGCACGGCTTCACTCCTTCTGAGATGAGCGAGTACATGAACAAGAAGTCCGGTTTCCTCGGCGTATCCGGCGTTGGTTCTGATAACCGTGACGTACAGGCTGCTGCTAACGAGGGCAACAAGAGAGCTCAGCTCGTTTCTGATATGCTCACATACGAGATCCAGAAGTACATCGGCGCTTACGCTGCTGCTATGAACGGTCTCGACATCCTCGTCTTCACAGCCGGTATCGGTGAGAACGATCCGTATATCCGCGCAGAGGTGATGAAAGGTCTGTCGTTCCTCGG
>DEBW01000003.1:0-2076 GCA_002348905.1 Ruminococcus flavefaciens
CCTTGCAAAGAAAGCGTGTGAGTTGATTTGCGAGCAAATCAACGTGACTGAACCGATAATATATCTAAGCCGATAGCAATTGTGTAAAGCTTACATATTAATACAATGTGTAAACGCATTTTTTACATTTACGATTTGTATACTTAAAAATAAGATTTTTCAGTCATTTTTATACAGCCGTGTAAGCACTATAAACCGTGGAATAAGCGTGATTTGATATTGATATTCTCACTATCACACGAATTTTATAATACAAGTTGTACAAAAAAGCAATCAATTTATTGTATAACTCTCTGTTTAAGTTGATTTCGACTATCACCTATGCACAAAATTATTTCTCAAATTTGTATATTAACATGATTTTTAGTAAATTGTTACATAACTTTGAAATTTTTATTGACTGTTTACTAACAATATGTTACAATAGTATATAGCAAGAGCACTTAAAGTATATCATTATATCAAGATAAAAAGGGGTATTGAAAATGAAAAAAATGTTAGTCAAGAACACAGCCGTTTTACTCTCAGTTATAACTGCTTGTGCAGCTATGCCATGTGTAGGAGCTTCCGCTGCTGAAAGCGACATCTTCCCATATGCTATGTTTGCAGCATCAAGCGCTGAGGGAGCTATCACAGTTAACGCAAACTGGACAACTATCAACGGAAGCATCGCTTCAAACGGCACTATCGCTGTAGGCGGTCACGCAAACTTCAACGGTGCAAAGACAGAGAATGCCGGCAAGGATATGCTCTTCATCGGTGACAAGATCACAGATAAGTATTTCAGCACAGCAAAGGAAGTTGATACTCTCGACTTTGCAGGCGTAAACGTATCAGTAAATACACCTTTCGAGGTAAAGGGCAGCGCAAAGATAGACGGCAACGCTAATATCAACGCATCTATCAAGGCTGAGGATGATATCACTATCAGCGGTAACGTAAACAATACAAGCAATTCCGTTATCTATTCTGAGTTCGGTGATGTTGTTATCGACAGCACAAACGTAAACCTCAGCGGTATGATATACGCACCTCTCGGAAACGTTGAGATCAACGCACAGAGCATCAACCTCAACAACGTTGTTATCATCGCTGACACTATCACACTCAACTCCAACTGCATCAATGCAAACTATGGAAAGTCATATGCTCAGTTCGCAGGCACACAGTCCGAGAGCAGAGCTGCATATATAACAAAGTACAACAGCAAGTTAATGGACGATACAACTGAGAAGTCACTCGACCTCATCTCACAGTACTACAATGTAACACCGATAGATACAGGTGATTTCGGTCATATCAACGTAATGGGCATGATAGACTTCAATATCACACAGTACAACGTTGAAGGCTTAGGAAACCTCTGCATGATGAGAGCAGAAGGCATGACACAGATGACAACATTCGTTCTCACTCCATATGACAAGGACCTCCCGCTCCTCGCATTTGACTATATGTACAACGGCGACCAGCGTATTTCCTACTTCGAGACATACGACCTCACAGCTGACAAGAACACAGACGAGTATCAGAACGTTCTTTCAAACCTCAGCGTAATGTTCGACAGATACAAGGAACTTGAAGACAGCCCTGCTGCTGAAGACTGGTATGACGATCTCCGTACAGTAGCACTCTTCAAGAAGTCTGACTTCAGATCTGACGATGTAACAAACCAGCTGATGATGGATGCTTACAAGATCATGCTCGACAGCTCAGTTGACTGCCACCAGCTCAACGAAGAGGAGAAGGCTGCTAAGCACGTAGTTATCCAGCAGTACGCAGATGACCTCGTTGACAAGGGCGGTACAGCTACAAACCTCTTCAAGGCAACAATTGGCGCTGACGCTACAAAGCAGTTCTTCAACCAGGTATTCTACGGAACATCCTTAAACTGATTTATTCTCTCCTTCCAATACACCCAAAAACAGGGAATGCCGATCTTGCGGCATTCCCTGTTTTACTTTAGAACCTGTCCACATAGGGCGAATGTACGGATTATCAGGCATAATTTTGTCAGTGACAAGGCAAAAATCCGCCGACGGGCTGTCGCCCTTCAAGGATTTTTAACGCAGTCAC
>DEBW01000003.1:2106-5103 GCA_002348905.1 Ruminococcus flavefaciens
CCCTATGTGGACAGGTTCTTATTCCCATGGATGAACAGTTATCGCCTGACACCCAAGTTCACGGTAGCGCTGTTCAGACAAAGCTTTCGGGTAAAGAGTGTATGCACCTTTTATAGGATCGTGGAAGCAGTAATTCTCATCATCATAGCCGACGAGTACAAGACAGTGTTCATTTGACATCCACTCAAAAAGCTCACCAGTCTCCTCGATGAACCATTTGTTATTCTCCTCACGGTGGGTAGCTTCCATATTATTGCTTGCCCATATAAGAACAGGCTGATCCCAGTCGATGTACTCAGTGCAGAGGTCAGCAAGAGACATACCGCTTATATCCACAACATCGACCATTTCCTTTGCGAAGTACCTCTCAAAGCCGGCAAGTATAGCACCGCTGTAGCAGCCGTAGCTGTAGTTGTATATGCTGTTCGGATCGCCGATAAATACCTTGTTGGGATCGCTGCCGTAGAAAGTACCGGGGTTCATAAAGTCCTCGTGTACAGAGCCAGTACCGACATAGCCGGCATTGATAAGGTCTATTGGAGCGATATTGTAGCCGTAGTATGCAAGAAGCATAGAAGCGCATACAAGTTCGCATCCTGTGGGATAGTCCTGCTGTGAATAGAAAGGAACGGCTAACCTTTTTTCCGTAGCGGAAGTAACAGCCGGCGCATTCTCAGCCGGCGTAGTTTCTTGCTGCTGAGTATTCTCATCCGCCTGAGTTTGCAGTGCGGTCTCATCAGCATCCGGCGGAGAAGTCAGCGCCGGTGCATCATCATTAGCGGACGGCGTACTGTCGCCTGAATCAGCAGACGGCGTTTTATCATTGGTATCATTTTTATCAGAACCGGAATTTTCCGAGGTCTCATTATATTGTAATTCTGCCGGTGTATCAATAATCACCTCGTCCTCATAAACTGAACAGGAACAGAGTGCAAGGCAGACAGCAAGCAAAACGGAGAGCTTTCTTTTCATTATTTCCTCCTGATGCAAAATATTTGCAAAAAATTACAGCTTTCCTTTGACATAGCGTGCATAAGCTGTTAAAATAATAATAGCTATTCTATTATCATTTATTTTTGCGTAAATGTCAAGAGTATTCACGTACATTTCACATAACAGGACAATATCATTACAGGAGATCAAAAATGGTTAACATACTTATTATAGAAGACGACGAAAACATTGCAAAGATGATAAAAGCCACGCTTTCTATCGTGGACTACAAAGGAACTATCTGTTCTGACGGTAAATCCGGAGCTGCCGAAGCAATGAAGGGAATCTACGACCTTATACTGCTCGATATCATGCTTCCGGAGATGAACGGCTTTGAGGTCATGGAGAATATAAAGACCTGCGGAACTCCGGTCATATTCCTCACAGCCTTGCAAGACGTTGCAGACAAGGTAAAAGGTCTGCGTCTGGGAGCAGAGGACTATATCGTAAAGCCGTTTGAAGCCCTTGAACTTCTTGCACGTATAGACGTTGTGCTGAGACGCTCGAACAAAACTCAGAACACTCTGACCTACGGCGACCTTTCAATTGATATCGACCGCCACGAAATTTCCCGAAACGGCGAGATAATCCAGCTCACACCTAAAGAATTTGACGTTATCGTATATTTTCTCAGGCATCAGGACATAGCCGTAACAAGAGAAAGACTTCTTTCAAGCATATGGGGATACGAATTTGAGGGCGAGAGCCGTACCGTTGATATCCATGTACAGCAGGTACGCCGCAAGCTCGGACTTAAAAACCGCCTTATCACCATACCAAAACTTGGCTACAGACTTGAAAGTCAGGAGCAGGCATGAAGCTCTGGCAGAAAATATTCATAAGCTCGCTGGTACTGATAATCACGGCAGTAAATGTAATATCAGTAACACTTCTTGAAAAAAGCCACCATATGCTTATAAACCGTGAGCAGACTCATGCAGTGAACGAGCACGAATTCTTTGCGGCAGCATTTTCAAATTCGGCAGTATATGAGAAAACAGCCTATGAGAAAATAGCTCTTGACCTTGCAGACATAGAAACAATAGCAGAAAAAGTAGTATCTGAGGGTTCGGCGCAGAATACAGCTGTATACAGCGGTTCTCACCAGCTCATAGCCCAAAAGGGACTTGACCTGCTGATACCGCTTATCGACAGCAGCAATTTCATACTTGATACCGACTCTGCCGGAGATAACTACAGCGTTTCAGTATTCAACACCGGAGAAAGCTATGAAATGGCAGTATGCTCGGCAGTAAACATCGAGAATATAACCTGCTATGTTGTGACAGCCGTTGACATATCCGACATTTACTCCATGAAGAACGAGCAGACTGATTTTATCCGCCGGATAAGCATTATATCAGCCGGAGCTATCTCGCTGATACTCCTTATAACCGTTCTTACGCTTCTGCGTCCGCTTAACCGTCTGAACGTTTACACCAAAGCGATAGCAGGCGGAAATTACAAGATACGCATAAGTGAAAAAGGCAGTCAGGAATTTCGTGAGCTTGCTCAGAACATGAACATCATGGCAGATTCGATACAGAACAACGCCGCAAGGCTTGAAAAGATAGCCGATGACAGACAATCATTCATAGGAGCGCTCTCTCACGAGATGAAAACTCCGCTTACATCCATTTTAGGCTTTGCCGACATTCTCCGCATAAAAAAGACCGTATCCGACAGCGAGCGCACCGAGTACGCCGGCATAATAGTCGAAGAAACGAGCCGTCTGCGCTCACTTTCGGGAAAGCTCATGGAGTTGGTAGCAATGGGCGGTACAGAGATAGAGAAAAAGCCTGTAAGCCTGCCTGAGCTTATCAGCGAAACTGAAACTGCTCTTACGCCGTTACTTAATAAGAACAGTGTCACACTTGACTGTCAGTGCGAGGAAATAATACTCAACGCAGACAGCGAGCTTTTCAAGTCTCTGCTGTACAACATCATAGAAAATGCAGTAAAAGCCTCTCCAAAAGGCGAAAAAGTCGAGCTTAAAGCAGAAAT
>DEBW01000003.1:5289-6514 GCA_002348905.1 Ruminococcus flavefaciens
TCTCGACATAGAAAGCCGGCTGAACGAGGGTACTTCTGTGATAATCACCATAGACGGAGGTGAACGTGCATGAAGCATAACATAGCTTTTGTACTGCTGACCGCCGCAGTCCTTGCCCTTGGTTTCTACGGCATCGACATATATGAGCACTTCTGTGGGAACAGCACTTCTGAGATATCCTACATAGAACGATACAAAGAAAACAACAATGCGGTATATCTCAGCATCACCAACGAAGAAATAGAACCGTTCAGCCTTATCGAGCCTTATCGTTTCAGCGAAAAGGCAGCCGATTCATATGAAGCAAGAGAGCTTCTTTCATGTATGATAAAGTCTCTCGCAAGACAGAGCAGCAAGACCTATATCTTCCAGCCTGCCGGTCAGGAACTTGAAAATGCATGGAGATTCAGCAAAAACGGCTATATCTATACAGAAAAATGGGAGTATCTCAACTCTGCAAGAGAGGTAAGATACCTTGACTGTATCGTGTGTTCCCGTGACCTTTCGATAAGCTACATACGTTTCTACAGCGGAGATGAAAAAAGCATATCTGCAAATGAGATGAACGACGGTCTTGCACAGCTCAATAAAATGTCGATAATGTTCTATCCTAAAATACAGGAGTACATATCATCATTTAACAATACAAAATATGAATTTATGGAATACTATGACAACTGCTGCGGCTTATCATACGACGAACAGGAAGCAGCAGATTATTTTCTTAATACATACATCTATTCAAGCGAATGGAAAAAAGGGAATATGCTCCTTGATTTCGTGCACAAATATGAAATTTCCCGTGATATCACCGAGTTATACAGCCCATACGAAGCAGATGTTCTAAGCCGCTACTGGATATCACAGCTTGCCTTTCTTGACATATACACCTCAGCAGGCAATCCAATCACTGCCGGAAACAAGATAAGTCAGCTATACAGCGACCACAGCGGAGAATGGCAAAGACCTTCATATACAGCTGAAAAATGCGTTATATTCCAGACGATGAGAATGGGAAGCGAAAAACTCGTAGTTATGTACAACGTAAAGGAAAAAATGATAGAGGGCTTCTATTTTCCGAGGAATAACCTTTATAAGCTTAATAGTGGAATGCTGATAGGAGACTTTGAAATACCGACTGAAAATTGATGAATTATTCATTCAATACTGCGAGGGTGCAGGGAGCCGCTTGCTCCCTGCCAGATTCCAAAGGCAGCGCCTTTGG
>DEBW01000025.1:0-2206 GCA_002348905.1 Ruminococcus flavefaciens
GGGAGCTGGCTTCTTTTCTTATCGTTATACTGCCTTTTAGTCGTGTGCATTCCGCATGAAAGCGTTTGAAAAACAACTGTTTTTCTTCACATGCGACCGCAAAAATGCATTTAAAATTTTTCGTGTGGAATAATTGTGGGAAATACTATGAAGTATATCAAAAAAGCTGACAATACGATGTTCACCTGAACCACATTTTCATGGTGTCAAGTATTTGAATAAGCTCGGATTCGCTTATTACATAAGGAACCATAGCATACATATATTTCAGGAAAGTTCTGCTGAATACTCCGTGTTCGTATGCGAACTTCTTAAATCCTTCAAGTACTTTTGAGTCATATACCTCTATGCAGACACAGCCGCCCATGATGCGTATCTCTTTTATGCGAGGATCTGTAAATCCCAACATTTCACGGCGGGTGATCTCCTCTATACGACGTATTTTTGAAATGTAATCCTCTCGTTCAAACAGCTCTATGGATTTTAATGCCGCACAGCAGGCAAGGGCATTGCCCATAAATGTCGGTCCGTGCATGAAAGCATGAGTAGGATCTTCGCTCATAAATCCCTCCCATACTCTGCGGTTCGCTACTGTAACTGCATGACCTATGTATCCGCCCGTCAGAGCCTTTCCGAGAACAAGTATATCAGGCAGAACAAGATCAGCCACAAAGCGGTTTCCTGTACGTCCGAAGCCTGTTGCGACTTCATCAAAGATCAGCAATACATCATATTGATCGCATAACTGCCTTGCTCTTTCAAGAAAACTAATATCATACATACGCATTCCGCCTGCACCCTGAAGCAGCGGTTCAACGATAAAACAGGTAAGGCGTTCTCCGTATTCTTCAAATGCCTTTTCAAGTGCGGGTATCTCTGTAGGTATATGGACAACACCACGCTTTTTCTCGCTGTTAACGCCGAACGCAAAGTGATAGTCCTCATCATCACCGACTTCCATAGCCTTGAATGTATCTCCGTGATAGGCGTGTTCAAGCGAAAGTATCATATCCCGTTCAGAGCCTCGGTTTGTGTTTAACTGCAATGCCATTTTCAGTGCGACTTCCACAGCAACGCTGCCTGAGTCGGAGAAAAAGCAGTAGTCCAGATCTCCGGGCAGCCATTGTGCCAGTTTGTCAGAGAGCTTCTGAACAGGTTCATGTGTCATTCCGCCAAGCATAACGTGTGCAAATTTTTCAAGCTGACCGCTGATAGCTGCATTGATCTCGGGATGATTGTAGCCATGAATAACACTCCACCACGAAGATACCGAGTCTATCAGGTCATGACCGTCATCTGTGTAAAGATGAACGCCCTTTGCATGGGATATTTTTATTGGTGCATCAAGTGTTTTCATCTGAGCATATGGATACCAGATCATTTTTTCTCTCCTCTGTAACATATTCTTTTCAGTGTGTCTTCTGAAATGTCAATATCGGTATCATTCTTACCGACACAGGCAATAACAGGCACCTCTGTGAGTTTTTCACACATCAGCTTGTTATCCTCTTCCATTACATCGCCCCGGTGGAAGTTGTTAAGTATCAGTCCCCGTATCTCAAGACCGTGCGCCTTCATGTATTCACAGGTAAGAACCACGCTGTTGATCGTTCCAAGTCCTGCATCTGCAACAATGATCGTGGGAAGTCCGAAGGATTTGATAATATCCTCAAGCATGATCTTTTTATCATCGCAGCGTATGGGACACACGATACCGCCGCTTCCTTCGCAGATAACGTATTCATATTCATCGCAGATCTTTTGGAACTGTTCCCTGACCGTACTGATTTCCACAGGATCACCCTCTATCCTTGAAGCGAGATGAGGTGAGACAGCTGTTTCATAAATATAAGGACACATTGTATCAAGAGGCTGTGATATTCCTGATATTCTCTTTACATAGGCAGCGTCACCCGGAATGAGTCTGCCGTTTTCATCACGTTCGTTTCCGCTGACTGCCGCTTTGAAATAGGCAGTGGCACAGCCCGCATCATGGAGCTTCTTGACAAGCAGTGCTGTGACAAAGGTCTTTCCAATATCCGTACCCGTGCCTGTAACAAATATTCCTTTATGCATTGATATTCTTCCCCGTAGAATAGCCAATTCTGTTCAGCATAGCAATATCTTCACGGATACGATTGCCCGATGTTGTCAGCATATCACCCGTGATAGCCGAATTTGCACCCGAAAGGAAAGCACGTTCACC
>DEBW01000025.1:2491-3629 GCA_002348905.1 Ruminococcus flavefaciens
CCTGCCGCCTTCGCTCTGCGTATACATTCGAGCTTATCCTCAAATGTATGTGTTGTGCAGATGTTTTTGAAATTAGCTCTCGAAGTCTCTATATTCGCATGATACCTTGTAACTCCCGCACGGCGCAGTTCAGAAAACTGTTCTTCTTCCAGCAGACCGAATGAAGCACATAATCCCACGCTGTGTTCAGCTGCAAGGGTACGGTAAGTGTCGAGAGCCTTTTCAAATTCATCACCGCTAAGTCTGCGTCCTGCAGTAACGATCGCAAAGCGGTGTACGCCCTGTTTTTCGTTATGATTACATTCAGTTACGATCTGATGCTTATCAAGAAAAGCATATTCTTCGATACCCGTACAGTGATGGGCGGATTGCGCACAGAACTTGCAGTCCTCGGAGCATCGACCGCTTCTGCCGTTGATGATACTGCAAAGATTGGCTGTGCCACCGCTGAAATGTTTACGCAGTTTATCTGCACATTCTGTAAGCACGTCTAATTCAGTGTTCAGCAGAAAACCCAGATCATCATTTTCCGTCAGTCTTCTGCCGTTGATTATCTGTTCGGTCATATTCTTGATATCCATTATATTGTTCCTTTCGCATAGATTACAGGCATAAGCCGTTTTGCTAAAGCAGTAGATAATAAGCAGAGTGCAATATCTCCCGGAACTGCAAGTACAAAGCAGTACAGGAACAAAGCACCGATACCGATAGGGTCACGCAGGTATACTGCACTTATCATATAATAATATAGCATCCCAAGTGCATAAACGACCGCAAGTCCTGCAAAACAGCCGCTCAGGATACGTTTTGTATCAGGTTTTCCGCTATGGGCGATCGCTCCGGTAATATATGAGCCTGCTATAAATCCGATAAGATATCCGAATGTCGGCTGCAGCACATAACCGATACCGCCTCCGCCTGTAAAAACAGGCAGTCCTGCAAGCCCAAGAATAACATACAGAGCTGTTGCCGCAGCACCTTTGTTTTTTCCAAGAATTATCCCTGCAAGAGTGGTGAACAGAAACTGCAATGTGAACGAGCAAATAGGAACAGGGATACGAATATATGCGCCTGCTGTTATCAGAGCGGTAAACATTGCTGTCAGAACCATACTTTTTGTTTTGTTTATGTTGTTAAT
>DEBW01000155.1:0-4468 GCA_002348905.1 Ruminococcus flavefaciens
CAGTCCCCTGCACCCCGAATTCTTTATGTTTTAATGACAATTTGTTGTCGTACAAAAAAGAGCAGCATCTCTGCTGCTCCTGAAATATCGTTATACAGGTATTTTTCCGTTGAGCTTGTCTATAATTACAGGCAGTTCGGAATCAACCTTATCGTTATCTATCTGACAGGTTCCGGCATTAGCGTGACCGCCTCCGCCGTAGCTGAGGCAAAGTTCGCCTATATTGAACTTTGAAGCTCTGTTAACGATAGACTTACCTATCATAACAGCGGTATTCTGCTTCTTGAAACCCCATGCAACATGGACGGAAAGCTCAGTTTCAGGCCACATAGCGTAGACCATAAAGCGGTTTCCGGCGTAGATAGTCTCCTCGTTGCGGAGGTCGATAACGGCAACTTTATCTTCAATGCGAGTAATACGCTTGAGCTGTTCCTTGAAAAGTTCCTGCTGTTCAAAGTAGAGGTCAACACGCTCCTTAACGTCAGGGAGTTCGAGAACCTCCTTGATAGAATGGTCAACACAGTAGTCGATAAGCTCCATCATAAGGGCGTAGTTGGATATGCGGAAATTGTGGAAACGTCCGAGACCGGTACGGGCATCCATGAGGAAGTTCATAAGTACCCAGTCCTTTGGTTCAAGTATCTCATCTACGGTAAAGTCAGCACTGTCGCCCTTGTCAACAGCTTCCATTATCTCCTGTGAAACACGGCTGAAAGTCAGTTCACCGCCGTAGTAGTCATAAACTACACGGGCAGCAGACCTTGCATCGCCGTCGATTATGTATTTTCCGAGGTAGTCCTCTTTCTTATTTCTGAGAAGTTCGCTCTCATGGTGGTCGAAAGCAAGACCAACACGCTTATCAAACGGGAGGTTTGTAGTTATATCGTTTTCAGTGATATCAACTTTACCGTCCTGAACGTCCTTAGGATGAACGAATTTGATCTCGTCGATTATATTTATCTCCTTCAGGAGCATAGCGCAAACCAAACCATCAAAATCACTTCTTGTAACAAGTCGTTTCATAAAACAGACCTCCAGATAATAAATTTTTATTGTTGAAAAATCTAAGGTGAATAATTATATGCTGAGACTTATAGTGGTATTGACTTTACATATATTATTGTACCACAAAATTTACAGCTTGTCAAATGTTTTTTTAGTAAAAACTAAAAAATAGCTCCCAGATATTTCTGAGAGCTATTGTATGACTTATTTTCCCCACTCAGGGAGTGCTTTTAAAAGTCCGGCATCGTATTTCTGGATCGTGAGAGCATCATTGCCGGTTATACCGTCGCCCGGATTGAAGACATCGGCGTTTAACTTGCCCTGATCGCTGAGACCGTACTTGTCCTTGTTGGAGAGAGACTGTAATATTGCAACGGCATCTGCAACAGAGGTCTTGCCGTCCTCGTTAGCGTCACCGTAGTTTACGTTTCCGTTAACAGGCTTGGTTGCTGGTGTTGCGCTTACGGTAGTTGTAACTGTAGTAGTAGTTTCAGCCGGAGCAGAAGAAGTAGTTGTTGTTGTTTCAGCAGGAGCTGTAGTGGTCGTTTCTGCCGGTTCTTTCGGATCAGCAGGAGAACCGCTGTATACAGCCTTTATCTTAACATCTCCGGCAGCCTTGAAGCTTATATCGGCAGACTTTTCAGTACCGGAAGTAAGCTCAGTACCGGTTATCTCCCAGTGGTCGAATGTAACACCTTCGACAGGCTGAGCAGAAGCGGTAAGCTCATAGTCAGAGTGGTACTTTCCGCTGTAGCTGTCCTCTTTGATATTGAGGGTATTGAACTTTACAGTACCCAATTCGCTGTTATTTTCAACAGTTACGTTATTGAGATTGCCTGTGAGAGAAGCTGCACGTTTGAGAGTGCTTTCGGCTGTATTGAATCTGCTCTTGTAGAAGTTTACGATAGTATTGTACTCGGATTCAAGCTTTTGTCTGCCTTTTTCACCGCTCTGAGAACGTGAGAAGAAACGCTCATAGGTGTCAAGTATCTGCTGTTCATAGTTTGTCTTGTACTTATCAGCAAACGCAGTAGTTTTCGTGGTATCGAAGTTGTAGTTTGCGATGTCCATGAAAGTACGTGCAAATTCTTTGCTGAATTTTTCGTTGCTAAGGAGCTTTATGAATGATTTGCTGAAATCGTCGCTGTTCATTCTTATGCGCTGGAAGCAGTCTGCATTTGCAGAGTTGTTCTGACTGCCGTAAAGTCCCTGACCGCTTTCAGTGTCAAAGAGGAACATACGCCATTTGCCGTCGGAGTAAGGATTTGTCTCGTCAACAGCGTTTGAGCGCCATACGGCTGTATTATTCTGCGGCCAGTCGGAGTTGCACCAGTAGATCTGAGCTGCGAAATAGTCCATATAGCTCTGCATATCGACCTTTTCAGCGAACTGCTCATAGCTTATGCTGCCGTTTGCAACGCCTTTTATGAGGTTCTGCCAGTCCTGTAAGTCCTGTTCAGAGCCTTCTTCAAGCTCGTCATTCTTCACGATAGCAACATCGCTCTTTTTGATGCCGTAGTGAGTGTTTATGTAGTCGTCATTTACCTTTTCTGTGAGCTGGTAAATTCCCCAGAATTCGCCGTCAATGAAGAGTATGCACTCGCTCATGCCCTGAACGGACATATCTCTGTCAGCAATGAGCTGCTGGTTAACGGTATCACGGAAGTAGAAGTTTCCAACGTCGTTACCGCCGTTTCTGATAACGATATTTTCAAACTCCTTGACTTTTTTATTGTTTGAAGCCTTTCTTGCAGTACCGTCGAAGAAGTCGTATTTGAGCACAGGACTGCCGTAGTCCTTACGGGCGTAGACCGTGAAGCTCTTCTGAACAGCACTTCTGCTGTAAGCGCCCTTGATACGGATGCCTACATTCTGCTTTACGACAGATTCGCCGTTCTCGAACATCTCGAAATTAGCCGGACGTTCCCATTCCTTGCCCTTCTGAGTGTAGTTAGCTTCAGCCTTGCCTGGGTCAACGAAGTCCCAGCCGCCCCAGCCGCCGGCACCTCCGCCCCAGTTACCGAAGCCTGGGATATTCCAGCCGCCTGGATTTCCCGGCTGACCGGGCTGTTCAGGCTGACCTGGCTGACCGGGCTGCTGAGGATTGGTAGTCTTGCCGTTTTTCTCGTCGTATATCTTGCCTGTAACGTAGATGCCTTTTTCGTAGTCGAAAAGGTTATCAGGATCAGTAACGAGGGATACAACTTTCATATCCTTATAGTAACCGGAAGCAGTTTTTCCGACAAAGTAAGTCTTGGTGACAACTTCACTTGAAACGCCTGACTGGTCAACAGCGACAGCACGTATTATAGCAGCCTTGTCGATAGTCTTGGTCGGAGCTTCTGCACCCTTTGCGCTTATGTCAGTTCTCTTGCTGAGACGGTTCTCAGTATCGCTCATGTCGGTTATTTCAATAGGGGAGGTGTATTTTTCAGATTCGGTCGTAGGATCGCTGCCGTCAGTAGTGTAGTATACAGTATATCCCTCCGGTACGGATATAGAAAGGGAGAATCCGCTGTCATAGAATCCACTTTCCTGAGAGAACTCCGGAAGCTTTACGGCATTTTTACCCTCAGGAGCAGCATTGCTCTGACCGGGAGTACATTTTAAAGTATAGAATTCACCGCTTCCGTCAGGGTACTGACCGTAGGAAGTATCAGAAGCGAGAGCCTCGAAAGTGAGGGTATCAACAGCAGTACCGTTTGTATCGCTGAGTATGATAGTCTCGCCGGTAGCGGACATACCAAAAGGAGCGATAGAGCTGTCATTGAGGGCAGCATCGCTGTCGCAGTAAACGACTAAGCTACCCTTTGCAGGGATAACAGAGCCGGCAGGGAATGTGTAGCGGAAAGGCTTGCTTTCCTTGTCTGAAAGACCGTATCCGCTGATATCAACAGAAGAATCAGAGTTGTTGTACAGCTCTACCCAGTCATAGAAATTGCCGTCTTTTGCAGGAGAGGTAGTATTCTTAGGACATACCTCGTTGATAGATACAGGATTGGCAGCTGCACCGGCAGAGACAGGAGTAAGACCTGATGCTGTGAGAACGGTTGAAAGGCAGAGAATGCCTGCTGCTGCACGTTTAAAGAATCTGCTGTTCATAAAAACCTCCTTATAGATAAAAAACTTTCCCCTTGAATATTTTATTATCTTGTTAAATTGTAACACTAAATAAGTATATTGTCAATAATTTAAGGAGATATTCGCAATATTTGGTCTGAGCGGCAATTAAGCGGTAAGCGACCGCAGCGCAATTCCGGGGACGCTTGTAAACTCGCTCATCTTATCAGTCGCCCTTACCTATCCCACGCCGGCAAACAAATGTGACGAATAAGCAAATTGTAGGGAACGCCGCCCTCGGCGTTCCGTTTCCGTCAATTGCCAATATACAAATAATTATGGGTTTACCATTATTTTACGGTCAACGATAATCATAATCGTTTTGGTGGTTTGTCGTTGCGGA
>DEBW01000155.1:4494-22515 GCA_002348905.1 Ruminococcus flavefaciens
GGGCGGCGTTCCCTACAATGGGTTAATGTTTGTTTTCGTGCAAAGCAAAAGGGCGGAAAATCCGCCCTTTCTGAGTTCTAATTTCTGCGCTCTGAGTTCTAATCAAAACTGATTATCATGTTTAGCGTGGTATTCACGTTTATCCTCTTCCATAGCCTTTTTAGCGTCGATGAAGGTCTCTCTGAAATCCTTGTGCTTATCGGGAGAGAATGTTGAATATCCCTTGGCTACAGAGAGTTTAGCTTTGAGTTTGCTGTGTCCGTTGAAGGAAGTTATCGCCTTTTCGATGTCCTTGAAGAAATCGTCCATATCGTACTGGTTCTTTTCGGGGAGTATCGAGATAAATTCATCGCTTGCAACTCTGTATACGTTCTTGCTTCCGAATACATCTTTGAGTATATTGGCAGTACCGAAAAGAAGCTCATCGCCTGTCTGGAAGCCGTACAAGGTATTTATCGGATTGAGGTCGTTGAGGTCGAAGAAAGCGACTGAGAGTTTGCCCTCGCCCTTTTCGATAGACCTGTCTACATCCTTTATCATTTTACCGTAAGCAGCCTTGTTTCCAACGCCTGTCATAGGGTCAAGGTAGGTCTGAGAATCAACGTAGATGATGTAAGTTTTAAGCTTTTTCTGCATCTGAGCGATACTGCTACCGAGTTCTGAAAATTCATCTTTTGGTATATCTTCAATAGTTTCGCCTGCTGCGAGAGCTTTGAGCAGACTGCTCTGATTTGTCGGGAGCATATCAAGCTTTTTAACAGAGGTCTTAGTGATAAGCGCATCAAGCTTGCTGAAATCCTTGTTAAGCTCGTCAATTTCCTGATTAAGATCGTAGAAACGCTTTCTGTTGGCATGAGAAATGCCAACGGAAAGACCTACAGCTATAGCTGCGGATAAAACGGTAATTATAATAGATATTTTTCTGTGTGCGTATAATTTTGATTCATACCATTCAGCGTTAAAGTCAACACCGATAACACCTGCAACGTGACCTTGCTTATCAAGTATAGGGCTGTAAGCTGAATAGAATCTGCCCCATGAATCGGAGTGCGGTTTCTTATCTACTGACGGAAAACCACGGGATGCGAGTATAAGGGCATCTGTAGCTTCGATGTCCTGACCGAATTCAGCCGGTTCTTGTGTATCAGGGTCGATAGTGAAAGAGAAAGTTCCGTCGCCGTCTGAACGAACTGCATAAATGTAGTCAAGCTCGATATTCTGCTGGAAAGAGCGCAGTATAGTAAGAGACTTTTCGTATTCCGGCGAGCCTTTGTCATCAGGTGTTATTTCCTTGAAAAAATCACTGTCAAGCATATAAGCCGCTGTATTGGCGATATCGAGCATATGCTCTTCCATCTGGCTTCTCATAGTTTTCTTATGCTCATACAGGAGAATCGTACTGAGTGATAGGTTTGTCACTATTAACAGGATTATGGCGAGTATAAAGTTACGTTTACTTATTTTAATTCTTTTTTCGTTCATAGTACATCACATCCTAATATATAATACATATGAAGTATATATGCATATTATATCATTGTTCGGATTCATTGTCAATAGTAAATACTATTATTAAGAAAAAATTTATACTCTGATTTTTGTTTTGGTTGACAAAGAATGTCATACGTGAGGCTGATATCTGCATTAGTCTGTCAATAAACATAATAATTGCAGTAAAATTAGCGGACGACCAATGATCGTCCCTACACTGAGCACTGAGCTCTGATTTCTGAGAACTCACTCCTGTCCGCTGATATAATTATTGATGCCGTTGAATATAGTAAGAGCCACTTTTTCCTGATATTCCTCAGTATTCAGCAAGGAAGCCTCCTCAGGGTTGGACATGAAACCGCACTCTACCATAACAGTCGGATTGTCGCTGTAGTAGCAGAGAAAGAGTTCCTTTCCGCAGAGCTTTATTTCACGCTTGTTGTCCGGCTGTAGGATATCCGCAAAGCTGGCTCTTAGGTTTTTGGCAAGTTCCTCGCTCCGGCTGTCAGAAGCCGAGTAAAACATCTGTGCGCCGTGGTATACCGGATCTGTGAACTGGTTCTGATGAATGGATATGCAAACTGCGTTGTCATACTTATTAAAAAGGGCGAGCCTGTTGTCCATGTCGGAGCTTTTCTGTGCGGCGATACCCTCAATGCCTTTGTCGTGTATCGAAATATCGCTGTCTCTTGTGACCTCTACCTCATAGCCGGATATCTCCAGCATATCACGAAGTCTTAGCAGTATACTCAGGTTTATGCCTTTTTCCGGCACTCCTTCGGCAGAAACACAGCCTCCGTCAAAACCTCCGTGACCTGCATCGAGAATGATAATGGGAAGCTCCTTTTCGCCGGTAATTGATGCCGGCACAGCCTTAGTTCCAACAGCATCGAGGAAGGTAAAAGCTCCTATAGCGCAGGCACAGCAGCAGAGAGTGATTCCGGATGCGATAAGTTTTGTTCTGTTCTTGTTGTTCATGACCGTACTCCTTAAATCGTTTTTTGTAAATTCTATGCAGGGAGACAGGGGAGTATGTCTGTTCATACAACAAAAAAGAACACACCTCTAAAAAGTGTGTCCTTCTTGATTATTTGGAAGAAAAATCTAATGACCTTTTGTTTACGGGCGCTTTATAGCAATTGCTTCCTGACTGAGGAGCTTTCCGTTTTCCCAGACCTGACGCATTCTCAGACCGTTACGGTTTGTGAGCATACCCTCGCCGTTCTTCTTGCCCTTGTTCCAGTCACCTTCAAATTTTGCACCGGTAGCCCATATTTCGATGCCGTGACCGTGTTTGATATCGTGTTCCCATTCGCCGTCGTACTTGTCGCCGTTTTTCATAGTGAAACGACCGTGACCGTGACGCTCGCCATTGAGAAGCACTTCACCTTCGTATTTATTGCCGTTGCTGTAGTTGATAACTCTTTTTATCACAATTGAAGCATCAGAATTGAGGTCGATAGGTTCTTCATTCACTTTCTGACCTTCATCCCACACCTGACGCATTATCCTGCCGTCTGTGCAGATATAGATACCGTCGCCGTTTTCTTTGCCTCCGACGAAATCGCACTCGAAAATATCACCGCTCTGATAGCAGATTATGCCGTGACCGTCGTAAAGACCGTCTTTCCAGTCGCCGTCATATTTATCGCCTGAGCTGTAGTAAAAAACGCCGTGACCGTTTCGGTTGCCGTTTTTGTATTCGCCTTCGTGTCTGCTTCCGTCGCTGTAGTACATGACACCTTTTCCGTTAGGCAGACCAGCACGGTTTACCTCGCCTTCGTATCTGTCACCGCCGTCATATTCTATTTCCTTTGTGATCTTGGCTTTAGCGGTGAGTATTTCCTCCTTGACGATATGGTCGTTGTCGTATAAGCGCTTGTAGGAGCTTCCGTCAGCTTTTTTGAGCACAGCCTCGCCGTTGAGCAGACCGTCAGTCCACTTTCCGTCGATAACATCGCCGTTATTGCAGTGATAGATGCCCTTGCCGTTATACCTGTTTCTGAACCATTCGCCTTCATATTTCACAGTACCGTTCTCGTAGAACTCCGTACCGTGACCTTGTTTCCAGCCGTCGTTGAAATCTCCGTCATATTCAAGTCTGCCGGAATAGTGGAACTGTTTTCCTTTACCATTGAATTTATCGTCTGTGAAATCTCCGGCATAGACGAGAGAGCTTCCTGCATCATCATCGTCAGAGCCAACGTCATAGTAACCCTTGGCATATTTTTTTCCGTAACCGCAAAGTTTTCCGTCCATCCATTCGCCGTCATATTCAATACCGACGCTATTCACAAAGACACCATGACCATGAGGCAGTCTTGAAGAATTAACGTGTCCTGAATAATGACCTTCACCCAGGAAGCAGCTTTCATAGCTGATACCCTGAGCAACACCGTTCCTTACTTTAAGAACATCAAATACGCCCATAATATCTCTCCTTATCATCACCTGTATCAAACCGGACATACTTTTAATGCAGGCATAATAAATACGAACTACTTCTGCACCTATATTATACCACGAATTATCGGCAAGGTCAATAAATTTGGAAGAATTTCTGTATAATTTCACATTTGTATTACAGAATGGATAATTTTAGTGTGATAGAGTGATTATCTACTTAATTTTCATACATTCTGTTATATATTTGTGAACTTTGATAATTTCTTCACAGAGGTAAAGGTAAAAAATGACGGTACACAAGATAAAACAATTACCTTATAATATGTCATGGTATTTGTTTTTTTTGAATATTATTGACCTAAATTACTGGTAAATTTAACTATCGTTTGTTATGTTTGAGATTGACAAAGCCTTGGAAGTATGATATAATTTTATTTATGGTTTTGCCTTTAGGACGTTTTATTATTATTGATTTTATGCGTTTTTTTCCATTTGTTGACTTCGCATGAGAGTTTTGTATTTCTGAACAGGGCAAAACATAGTAGCTCTTGCTAACAAATATTAAAAAATAACATTACCGGGGGATGATATATGAAGGTTCTTAGCAAACACGTTCAGCTTTTAGCTTTTGCGTGTAATTTTATAGCTTTATATCTTCCTGACCTTTCGCTTATGTTCCCGCTGCCGATGAAAATGTTCAAGTATTTATCGTATATACTGTTTGCTTTCGGTTGTGTCGGACGTGGATTTTCTTCAAAAAAATTCGGATATGCGATAGCTGCGCTTGCTTTTTCAGCAGGAACGGCTGTTTTTACAAGGGATATATACTACTCATCATTGGTGCTGATAGCGTTTTCTATGTCTGATATAGACTATCATGAAGTATTCAAGCTGTCGTTCTATCTTCTTTCCGGACTTATGATAACCACGCTTTTACTGGCATTTGCCGGTATTCTGCCTATGGTGGTCACTTCAAACAATATCATAAGCGGCAGAATGGGTATGGGTTATTATCACAGCAATGTTCTGCCGCTGGTCATTTTCTACCTGCTGGTATTCAGGATATTCTGGAAGGACGGCGAGCTGAAACGTATTGAAATGATAATGTGGTCTTGCATAGCAGGTGCTGTATATGTTGCTTGCCGCTCAAGAAACGGCTTCCTGCTGACGCTTATGCTCACATCGGCTTTCTTTGTAAAGACTTTCCCGAAGGCAGAAGAGAAAATAGAAAAGGTATTCAATTTTAAAATATGCAGGCTCTTTATGGATAATTCCATACTCCTTCTTTCTGCATTCAGCCTTACAATGTCGCTTATCGCAGGAAAAGGTCTAAGGTGGGTATACCTCGTAAACAGGTTCTTCACCGGAAGATTTGCTCTCGCTTACCTTAAAATGCAGATCATCGGACTTCATTTCATAAACCTTATGGGCAATGAGGAGTTCAATATCGGCTATACTCTCGATAACGGCTACATCTATACGATACTCAGATTCGGAATCCTGTTTATCCTTATATACATTGTCATCCAGAGAAGGATAGTCAAAAAGTGCGAGTATAATGTTTTCTGCATTTTTGCATTTGCAGTCGTGTCATTGTCAAACTTCATCGACAACGACCTTCTGAGCTACGGATTCCTGCCTCTGATAGTAATGGCTGCAAGCGACCACTGGCAGTTTTCATTCAGAGAGATATCCAAAAAATATTTTGAAGGTGTGAAGGTATGAGCTTTTTTTCCATAATTATCCCGATATATAATGCTGAGAAATTTCTGGAAAAGACACTTGATTCCATAGCCGGTCAGAGCTGTAAGGACTATCAGGTCATCATGGTGAATGACGGCTCTAAGGATTCTTCTGAGGAGATATGCAGGCGGTATGCTGAAAAATATCCGGAATTCAGGCTCATAAGCAAGGAAAATTCAGGCGTTTCTGATACACGTAATACCGGCATAGAAAACGCCGACGGAAAGTATATCGTATTCGTAGATTCTGACGACCTTCTTCTTGACGGCGCACTTGAAGCTCTGAAAAAGAAAATAACCGAAAATGAGTATCCGGACATTGTTCTCGGCAACTACTGCACACGCTATCCTGACAGGTATGTGAAGGAAAGAGATGTCAAAGAGGGAATGTATCAGCATAACGACAATACCCTTGAACGCAAGATCATAGACTTTTACTTCGTCAGGTCAGACTGCGGAAATCTCCGTACAGTATGGGCTAAGGCGTTCTCTTCCGAGCTTATAAAAAGCAATAAGATACATTTTAACCGTGATATCCGTATCGGAGAGGATATGGCATTCTTCCTTGAATGTGTATGCAACTGCAAAAACTACCTTGTTGTAAATGACCGTCTGTATGAGTACCTCATCAACAGCAACTCAGTTATGCAGTCGATGAAGTGGAACGGTTTCAATAAGAATATCCAGTACCTTCATGAGATAGAAAGAATAAACAAGCAGTATCAGCTTGGCATCGACCTCACTTCGGTGTGGCTTGAAATATCTGAAAAAGAGTGGATACTCTTTGACAGAGCAGCTGGAAGTTTCAGTTCAAAATGCAAGGAACTGAGCAGCATCATGAAAAATGACCTGTATAAAGAGTATTCTTCCAAAGAGCATAACGCCGGAAGATTCGGAAAACTTATGGGTCTTTACACGTTTGCCATAAGGCACAGGCTCACGCTTATGTTTATGGCATTGATATCAGCAAAAAGCAAGAAATTACAGAGAGGAGCATAGTTAAATGAAAGTTGTTCTTTTAGCAGGCGGCTACGGCACAAGAATATCAGAGGAATCTCAGTTCAAGCCGAAGCCGATGATCGAAATAGGCGGAAAGCCTATCATATGGCACATTATGAAGGGGTATTCCTACTACGGATTTAATGAGTTCGTTATATGTGCAGGATATAAGCAGCACGTTATAAAGGAATGGTTTGCAGATTATTTCCTCCATAACAGCGATATCACCTTTGATTTTACAAACGGCAGGAACGATATGATAATCCATGACCAGCACTGCGAACCTTGGAAGGTGACTGTAGTTGATACAGGTCTCAATACCATGACAGGCGGCAGAATAAAGCGCATACAGCCTTATATCGGCAATGAGCCTTTCCTCATGACCTACGGCGACGGAGTTTGTGATGTTGATATCTCCAAGCTCGTTGAGTTCCATAAAAATAACGGCAAGATAGCTACTCTTACTGCTGTTATACAGGAACAGGCTAAGGGAGTTCTGGACGTAGGCGGAGATAATGCAGTACGTTCATTCCGTGAGAAAAGCGCTAATGACGGCGCTCTTATCAATGCAGGATTCATGGTTCTTGAACCGGCTATATTCAACTACCTTGAGGACGACAGCACTGTTTTTGAGCAGAAGCCGCTCCGCAGCCTTGCTGAGCAGGGTGAGCTGATGTCATATACACATCACGGCTACTGGCAGTGCATGGATACAAAGAGAGAAATGGATACGCTTGAAAAGCTCTGGAATTCAGGCAAAGCTCCATGGAAAGTGTGGGATTGATATGTTTGATTTAAGTTTTTATAAAGGTAAAAAGGTACTCGTTACAGGTCATACCGGCTTCAAGGGAAGCTGGCTCTGCCGCATACTCGTTAATGCAGGCGCTGACCTTACAGGCTACAGCCTCGAAGCTCCGACAACTCCTGACCTCTTCTCTATAGCAGGTCTTGAAGGAAAGATGAAGAGCGTTATCGGAGATATCCGTGATTTTGACAAGCTGAAGGCTGTATTCGAGGAGACTCAGCCTGAGATAGTTCTTCACCTTGCTGCTCAGCCTATCGTAAGAGACAGCTACAAAGATCCGAGATATACCTATGAGACAAACGTTATGGGTACTGTAAATATCATGGAGTGTGTACGTCTTTTCCCTTGCGTAAAGAGTATGCTCAACGTGACTACAGACAAGGTATACAAGAATAATGAGTGGTGCTGGGGTTACCGTGAGGACGAGCCTCTTGACGGTTTCGATCCTTACTCAAACAGCAAGAGCTGTTCTGAGCTTGTTACTCACAGCTACAAAAACAGCTTCTTCAATGACAGGGAGATAGCTATATCTACCGCAAGAGCCGGCAATGTTATCGGCGGCGGAGACTTCGCAAACGACAGAATAATCCCTGACTGTGTACGTGCTATGAAGGACGGCAGAGTTATCGGCGTAAGAAACCCTTACTCAACAAGACCTTATCAGCACGTTCTTGAACCTCTTTTCGTTTACCTCATGATAGCTGCAAAGCAGTACGAAGATGCTTCTTATGCAGGCTACTACAACGTAGGTCCTGACGAGTGCGACTGCGTTACAACAGGCGAGCTTGTTGACCTTTTCTGCAAACACTGGGGCAGTGAAGCTTCATGGGAGAATCAGGCTGAAAAGAACGCTCCTCACGAGGCTAATTTCCTTAAACTCGATTGCAGCAAGATCAAGAGCGTTTTCGGCTGGAAACCTACATGGCATATTGATGAGTGCGTTGAGATGACTTGCAGATTCAGCAGGATATGGCTCGAAAACGGCAATATCCCTGAGGAAATGGACAAGGAAATCAAAGCTTTCATCGGAGAATAATAAATGAAATTACTTGTTACAGGCGCTTTTGCGTGGAAAAAAGAGTATATGGATATCCTTGTTGATATGGGCATCGAGGTGGTATACTCCGAGCGTGAGGACTCTGAGCTTAGTCAGGAGGCAAAAACTGCTGATGCTGTTATATGCAACTGGCTGTTCGTTCATCACGATATAGACGATTTCAAAAATCTGAAATATATCCAACTTCTCAGCGCAGGTCTTGACAGAATACCGCTTGACCGCATAAATGAGCGTGGTATCACAGTAAGGAATGCTCGTGGAGTTTACAGTATCCCAATGGCTGAATTTGCTGTTTCCGGCGTACTTGAACTCATGAAGCACAAGGCATTTTTCTGCGGCAACCAAAAGGCTCATATATGGGAGAAAAAGCGTGACCTTGACGAGCTTTTCGGCAAGAACGTACTCATTGTCGGATGCGGAAGCGTCGGAAATGAGACTGCAAAGAGATTTTCTGCCTTTACCGATGAGGTCTACGGCGTTGACCTCTATCCGCCGAAGGAGTTCAGCTACTATAAGGATATACGTCCGCTGAGTGAGCTTGACGATATGCTTGAAAAAGCTGATGTCGCAGTTCTTACACTGCCACTTACAAACGAGACTTTCCACCTTTTCGACAGGGAAAGAATGCTCTCGATGAAGAAAGGCGCTGTTCTTGTGAATATCGCAAGAGGAAGCGTTATCGACGAAAAGGCTGTTCCGGAGGTAATGTCGCATCTTGGCGGTCTTGTAGCTGATACCTTTGAAAAAGAACCGCTTCCGGCAGATTCACCTCTCTGGGAGCTTGAAAACGCTGTAATAACTCCACATAACTCCTTTGCTTCAAACGCAAATCAGGAGCGTATGTGGGATGTATGTTTAAAAAATATAACTGAATATCTTAAACCGGAGAACTGCTGATGAGTTCAAAAAGAATAGAATGGCTTGATATAGCTAAGGGACTGGCACTCTCTGAATTAGCGGTCTTGAACATACATTTGTTTTAATGATGTTGTTCCTGACCGTAGCATTTTTCATTGTATAATTGTTATGACAAAAAAGAAAGGTGATATGGTAAATGTTCAGTAATGTAAAGATTCTTGACTGTACGCTTCGTGACGGTGGACTTGGTCTTGAGGATGCCTATAAAAACGGTATTTCTGATACTCGTTTTGAGCTTGATGATTACTACAAGCTTATAGAACATCTCAGAGATTCAAAAGCTGATATAGTTGAGCTTGGTTCAATAGAGATAACCGAGGATGACAGAACAGGTTTCGGTATCTACCGTGATGTTGAGAGTATTTCAAAGCTTATACCCGATAATGCAAATGACGGACAGTTATTTGTCGGCTTGTTCAGAGGCCCTGATACTCCGGTTGAGGATATACCTGAATGGCGTGAAGGACTTGTAAAAGGTCTGAGAGTTATAATACGCTACTCTGAATTGCAGAAGTCTCTTGATTTCTGTGCAGCTCTCGCAAGCAAGGGATACAATGTATTTGTACAGCCTATGCTGACCATGCGCTATACTGACGAGGAGCTTATTCAGATAATCGAGGCTTCAAACAAGATGAAGGCTTATGCTCTCTACTTTGTTGACAGCTACGGATATATGGAACAGGAAGACGTAACACGCCTTTATGAGTTCTATAACAAAAGACTTGATCCTTCTATCCGTATAGGCTTCCATTCTCATAATAACATGAATATGGCTTATGCGAATGTAAAGCATTTCATGGAGATAGCTGACGGACGTGAGATAATCGCCGATTCATGCATAACCGGTATGGGACAGGGCGCAGGAAATCTCCAGACAGAGATAATATCCTTCGTTCTCAATGAAAATGGCAGATACGATTATTCTGAGGTACTCAATGCCTGCGAGATAATCGAGAAATACACAGACATGAATGCATGGGGATACTCCGTAACAAGACTTCTCCCTGCACTTTACAAGTCAGCATACAAGTACAGTATCGTCATGAGAAATAAGTATAAGCTCAGCTATGCGAAGATAAACCAGCTTATGCAGAAAATGACAAAAGAGATGCGCCTTAGATATACTCCTGAGTATCTTGAACAGCTCTTTGAAATGTGTGGTGTAGAGATTGGCAAGTGAGAATAAAAAAGTCCGCAGTTCAAATATCGAACTTATGCGTATAATATGTATACTAATGATTATCAGCGGACATTATTACACTCATGGTGTAAAATATGAATCAGCACCGCTTGTAAATGATATTTTTCTTAAAATATTCGGCGGTTTCTCAAAGATGAGCGTTAACTGCTTTGTACTGATAACCGGATATTTCGGTGCTAATCTTAAAACCAAGCGTGTACTTCCGCTTATCAAAGACCGCTGGTTTTATTCAGTGCTTGTTTCGGGAGTTCTCGCTGCACTGGGAGCTGTATCTGTTACGCCGAGATTCCTGCTTCAGACTGCACTGCCGCTTACGATGTGCAAGCACAATTACATTACGACATTCGTTGTATTGTATTTCTTTGTGCCGTATATAAATATACTTCTTGAAAAACTCTCAAAAAAGCAGTTCCTGACGCTTCTGTTATTTGAAACGATATTCTTTTCATTTATATCAACTGCGGTAAGAGATTTTTCAATTGATATGTATTCCTACATATTATGGATGTGCTTCCTCTATCAGATAGGATATTACCTGCATCAGTACAAGCCGGCTGTACCATGGAAGGTAGTTATGCCTGCTTCATTCGTACTTCTTTGGGTATGTACTATATTCGTTGAACCTCTTGCTCATATTAATGAAAAGATGTATTTTGCCAATAAACCAAATAGTATCGTACTTCTTTTTGCAAGTGTTTCATGGTTCGGATTCTTTGCTGATCTGAAAATGAAGCATATTCCTTTGATAAACTGGCTTTCAGGTTCAACTTTCGCAGTTTACATAATCCACGATGATCCTTATATGCGTGAGTTTATATGGACGAAAGTTTTTCATTGCTCAAAATATCTGAACAGCAATTATATGATACTGCATTTTTTTGCTTCTGTTTTAATTATTTATGTTGTATGCATAGCTGTCGACAAGGTATACAGACTCACTCTTTCAAAGCCTTTGCAGAAATTGTGGGATATCATCACAGGCTTTGCTGAAAAAACGTTCAATAAGATGTTCGGCAGAATGATAAGCAATATTTCCTGATATTATTAAGGAGGTCAATCATTGAATATTTCATTTGTTTCAAGTGAAAAATTTTTAGTCGGTGCAAGAGTTATGCTTGTCTCATTTTTAGAGAACAATAAATTTGAGAAGCATAATATCTACTGGCTCTATACAGATGTAAACCAGAAAGCGATAGATGAATTCTGCGGATTTTTCGAGAAAAGATACGGTCAGAAGGTAACTCCTTTCAGAATGACAGACGAAATGATGAAAGGGTTTTATACTGACAAGACATTCGGTGTTGCAGCTTTTCATAAGCTTTTTGTTTTCAGGCATCTTGATACTCCGGGCGGAAGGATACTCAGCCTTGATGCCGATGCTGTTGTAAACGGTTCACTGAAGGACTTCTACTATCAGGAAATGGGCGAAAACTGTATAGCTTCTTCTCCTGACCTTTACATCCGTGAGACAGACGATGATTATATCACAGATACTCTCGGTCTGCCGAAAGACCATACTTATATCAACCTCGGAAATACCCTTTTCAACCTTGACAAGTACCTTCCGGCAGTATCTACGGAGGTATGCGCTGAGTATGTAAAGAATAATCCTGAGAAACTCAGATATGTTGCTCAGGACGTACTTAATGTCATGCTGAAAGACCGTATCAAGGTATGCGATGTGTACAAGTACAATTTGCAGATATTCAGCGAAATGAACATGAAGCACAGCAGATTCTACCTTAAAAATGACGACAGAGGCATCAAGGTAAGAAATGCACTTAAAAACGATCCCGTCATCGTACATTACGTAAGAAAGGCTAAACCGTGGGATACAAACTATATATTCGGCGACAGACGCTTCTTCAAGAAGTACGAGATAATCGCTTACGGACGTGGATATGTAATGAAGAAAGAGCTGAAAAGATGCTGGTACTTCATTGAAAAACTGGCTAAGAAAGGATTAAAAATCATAGGTAAACACTGACCATGAAGATGAATAGAACTCAGAATGCTGTAAGAAATATCATCACCGGATCTGTACTCAAACTTTATCAGATACTTGTTCCGTTTGCAATGCGAACAATAATGATATACGTTCTCGGTGTAGAATATCTCGGACTTAACAGCCTTTTTACATCAGTACTGCAAGTGCTTAATCTTGCTGAGCTTGGCGTAGGTTCTGCAATGACATTCGCAATGTACAAGCCGATAGTAGAAAATGATAAAAAGAGCATAAATGCGCTCATGAACCTCTATAAGACATACTACAGAGTAATAGGCGGTATAGTGCTTCTTGGCGGATGCGCTGTGATACCGTTCCTGCCAAAGCTCATAAAAGACGATATCCCACCGGATATGAATCTGTATGTACTGTATTTCATGAACCTCTTTGCAACTGTTCTTTCGTACTGGCTTTTTGCTTACAGAAACAGTATCTTACAGGCACATCAGAGACTTGATGTCGTAAACAAAGTAACTCTCATTACTGAGACTATAAAGTATGTATTACAGATATCAACACTGTTTATTTTCAAGAACTACTACATCTATGTGCTGATACTCCTGTTTACACAGATGCTTACAAATGTAATGACAGCTTATATGTCAAAGAAGCATTTCCCTGACTATAAGCCTGAGGGAAAGATAGATCCTGAAATAAAGCAGGGTATCGACAAAAAGATAAAAGACCTGTTTACTGCAAAACTCGGCGGAGTTATCGTTAACTCAGCTGATACCATAGTTATATCTTCTTTCCTTGGTCTTGCTATGGTCGGAATATATCAGAACTATTACTTTGTAATCTCTGCTGTAATGGGATTCATAACGATAATATTCAACTCCTGTATCGCAGGTATAGGAAACAGTCTTATCGTGGAAAGCAAGGAAAAGAACTATACCGACCTTAAAAAGCTTACATTCATAATAGTATTCATAACAGCAGTATGCTCAGCCTGCTTTATCAGTATGTTCCAGCCATTCATTACTGCATGGGTAGGAAAGAAACTTCTTCTTCCGTTCCCTGTAGTATGCTGTCTTGTACTCTACTTTATCGTTTACGAGTTCAATGCTCTTTTCAACGTATTCAAGGATGCTGCCGGTATGTGGCATGAGGACAGATTCAGACCTCTTGTTACAGCCTGCTCAAACCTTACAATGAATCTTTTGACTGTAAAATTCCTCGGTCTTTACGGTGTAGTCCTTTCAACGGTAGTTGCTTTCCTGTTTATAGGCATTCCGTGGATACTTAACAATATCTTTAAAACTATCTTTGACAGAAAGGATTTCAAGGAATACGTATTTCTTGTACTCGGCTATTTCTTTGAGGTGATCGCAATAGCTGCGCTGACTTATCTGCCTTGCTATTATATACCGCTCAAGGGAATACCGGCTGTTATCGTGAGACTTGTTGTCTGCATCATAGTTGCTCCGTCATTGTTTTTCGCTGTTAACTTTAGAAAGATCGAAATGCTTTATCTTATCGAAATGATAAATAAATTCTCAAAGTCAAAGTTCCTGAAAATAGGCTTTGTTAAGAATTTCTACGATAAGAGAAGTGCAGAATTAAAACAGAACTGATAAAAATTTAGCTCTGATTGTCAATAATTGAGGTTTAAGAATATGAATACAAGATACCTTATGATATATCTTGCTTCGTGTGCCATGCATGGCGAGATACCGGATAAAAGGAAAATTGAATCTGTTGATATTGAAAAGCTTTTCGATATCTGCAAATTCCATAGTATCGCCGGATTAGTCGCATATGCACTTGAATCTGCCGGTATCAAAGACGAAAAGTTTGAGAAAGAAAAAAGCCTTGTAATACGAAATACCATACTTCTTGATTCCGAGCGCAAGAAAATATTTGAATTTTTTGAAAAAGAAAAGATATGGTATATGCCTCTGAAAGGAGTTTACCTTAAAGAGCTTTATCCAAAGATAGGTATGCGTCAGATGTGCGACAATGACATACTTATTGATATGTCCAAAATAGGTGTAGTTGACGAATTCATGAAAAACAGGGGATATACCATGGATAAAAGTGAAGAGTCACACGACTGGGCGTATCAAAAGCCGGTATGCTATAACTATGAGATGCACAAAACTCTCGTGGGAGATTACCATAACAAAGTATGGTATGACTATTACCTTAACGTAAAGGACAGGCTTGTAAAAGACGAAGGCAATAACTACGGTTTTCATTTTACAAATGAGGACTTCTATATCTACATGAGACTGCATGAGTATAAGCATTTCTCAGCAAGCGGTATCGGTATCCGTTCATTGATCGACGTTTACGTTTTTCTTAACAGATACGAAAAAGAGCTTGACTGGAAGTATATCGAAGCAGAATGCAGAAAGCTCGGCATTGTTGATTTTGAGCAGCAGACAAGAAAACTTGCCGGACTTGTGTTCAGTTCATACGACTTCAGTTTCCTTGACAGCAAAAACAAAGAACTGCTTGAATACTATCTTTCTTCCGGAACGTATGGTACAGTTGAGAATTTAACGAAGAATAAGCTCAATGACCTGAAAGCGGATGATAAGAAATTTTTAAGACTGCGCTATGTTTTCAGAAGGTTCTTTCCGCCAATGGAAATATACAGAGTGTGGTTTCCGTTTTTCTATAAGCATAAAATACTTTTGCCGGTCGGCTGGCTCTACAGAATAATCAGAGCGCCGTTCTACAGACGGAAAAGAATAAAAAATGAGCTGAAAGAGCTCAAAAATAACAAAAAGGCTTAGGGGGAGTTCCTGAGTATCAGAGTTTCAAAACAGGGACGCTTTCTTCTGAGCGCCCCTGTTTTGTTTTATTACAGAAAGCGATGAGGTTTTATATGGACTACTATAATATTATTTTTAAAAAATCAGCATTTTTATTCTCACTTATGATAATCACGCCTTTCTTTTGTTCATGTGATGTAAAAGAAAAAGATTATTATTGTAGCGATTATGCTATATGTAACGGTCTTAATGAATGTTACGAAGTAAAATGTCAAGAAATAGCAGGATTCCCAGATACATCATTAAAAATTGATATCATTAAGGAAAGTGAATTGATTTTTAGCTATGATAAACAATTTAGAAAAGACTTGTTTCCAAACGAAGTAATACACTTATTTGACAATGGTGTAGATCAATATTATTATATTGCTGATAACATTTCTGATTATATAGCAATAAATAATAAAAGCAACTCTACTTACATTCAATATTTTGAAGATATGATTGATATAAACATTGACTACAGTGATTCAAATAAAAGCTATTTTTCTGATTATGTTTCTTTGTCACAGCAATTAAATGAACATCTTACTAAGAAAAAAATTGAAGATATGTTTAATTCTTGCGAACAAGATAGCAGTAATATTGTTAAACTATATAATTTATGCAATAATATTAATTAAATGATAACTCAGACTTAAATATAAGATTTAATATTATACACATAAAGGATTTGATTATTTATGGATAAAAATATTCTCAATAAAATCACTATCTTCACTATCCTCATGTTTCTTATTTTGCCGTTTTATTCATGTGCAGAAAACGAACACGCCAATAATTTTGAAATTTATGAAATATCAAATAACACAGACAAATATACTGTAAAATACAAAATAAGAGATGGTATGCCTGATGATATAATAAATTTTCAGATATATCATGAAGATAATATCATTTTAAACTACTCTACTGATTATAAGAACAAATGCTTTCCAAATAAGCTATTATATCTTTTTTCTCATGAAAATGCTGATTATTATTATATGTCAACTGACCTATATGAATACATATTCGTATCATCAGAAATAAAAAATGGTGATAATTTGATGGGCATAGATGTTATTCATAATGATAAGGATGCGTATAATGAAGAATACAAAACAATATCTAATATTATGAAAGATAAATTAGATAAAAAAGATTTGATAGATATGTTTCAGAAAAACGGTTATTCATATGATAAAATAATCGGGTTGTATGACGGGTTGTATGAGTTAACATAATTAAAAACAACAGATCATTTACATATTCAGTTTCGCATACAGCAGCTGTCCGTTTATCATTTAGGTAGATTGAATTATTCAAATAAAAAAGGCTTAGGAAAATTCCTAAGCCTTATATTTTACTTCTGATTATATCCGTATGGGTTGTTGGACTGCCATCTCCATAAGTCACGGCACATATCAGCGAGATTCTTTTCAGTTTTCCAGCCGAGCACGTTAAGAGCCTTATCAGCGTTTGCGTAGCTCTCAGGGAGGTCTCCGGCTCTTCTGTCGCCGTATTCGACCTTTATCTCGATATCGTTTTCTTTCTGGAAAGTAGTAACGATCTCAGTAACGGAGTACGGAGTACCAGTACCGAGGTTGAATACTTCAACGCCCTTATTTTTGAAAACGAAGTCTATAGCCTTAACGTGACCTTTTGCGAGGTCAACGACATGGATATAGTCACGTCTGCAAGTACCGTCCGGAGTAGGGTAGTCCTTACCGAATATTGTAAGGTGGTCACGTCTGCCGACAGCTACCTGAGCAACGTAAGGCATGAGGTTATTAGGGATACCCTGTGGATCTTCGCCCATAATACCAGACTCATGAGCGCCGATAGGATTGAAGTATCTGAGGAGTACGACAGACATATCCTTGTCAGCCTTAGCAGCATCTTCAAGTATCTGCTCCATCATGACTTTAGTCCAGCCGTAAGGGTTTGTGCAGGTACCACGCTTCATTTCCTCGGTATAAGGAACAGGATTTTCCTCGCCGTAAACAGTAGCGGAAGATGAGAATATGATATTCTTTACGCCGTACTCGTTCATACATTCAAGGAGTGTGAGGGTAGTATCAATATTGTTTCTGTAGTAGAGAACAGGCTTTTCGACGGATTCGCCTACAGCTTTAAGACCAGCGAAGTGTATGACAGCGTCTATCTTGTTTTCTTTGAATATAACAGAGAGCTTGTCCTTGTCCTTAACATCGACTTCATAAGCCTGAACCTGTTTGCCGGTAATCTTTTCAACTCTTTTTATAGACTCCGGACAGCTGTTTGAGTAGTTGTCAGCGATAACGACTTCATAGCCTGCTTCAAGAAGTTCAACGGCGGTATGAGAGCCGATATATCCAGCACCGCCGGCAAGTAATATCTTTGACATATTATTATCTCCTTTTGTGTCATATTGTATATTTTTTATTATAACCGACTATATAAAAAAAGTCAAGGGAAATTGTTTGTATAAACAAGAGATTAAATTTTGTTGATTAGAAATGTTAATTTTTATTCGCAATATTTTGAAAATTGATGTCTGTGTTTCGTTGAAAAAATATTAGTGGGACGTCGAGGACGCCGTCCCCTACAAATACGCTTACGTAGAATAGCCGAATTGTAGGGGCTGGCGTCCTCG
>DEBW01000155.1:22539-24669 GCA_002348905.1 Ruminococcus flavefaciens
CTGGCGTCCTCGACAGCCCATTTTTATGATTATCTTCTTTCAAGCAGGAGCTTACGCATGAGAACCATATCAAAAGCGTCCACACGTTCATCTGCATTGAGGTCAGCGTTCTGCCACTTGCCGAGTTCGCCGTATCCGAGCAGGAATTTTTCAAGCGCAACGATATCAGCTACACTGAGTTTACTGTCGTTGTTTACGTCACCTATGAGAGAGTCAAGTTCGCCGTATATACCTATCTCAGCGATATTACAGCAGTACACATCGTCATTATTCTTGCCGTTCTGCGGAGCGCCTTCCGGTACTTCGTAGCGTATGTATCTTATCTTTTTAGTGCCGTTTTCCTCAAATGATACGAAATTTGTCTTGTAAGCAGGAACTTTATCTATGGTATAGAGAGGAGTCCATTCATTGCCGTCAAGAGAACACATGAATTTACCGTCAAGACAACGTGCTTCAAATCCCTTACGAGGGCAGTAGCTTATAGCCTGAACATCATATATTCCGCCGAGATCAGCCTGTAGCCAACCTTCACCAACTCCGTCAAAGAAAGTTGAATTATCGTTGTCAAATGCCTTCATACAGTCGTTAGTTGAATTCTTGTAAGGTTCAGAACCTGTTATTTTTACAGGTACAACAGCGTTTTCGTAGCTGACAGTGCTTGAAGGTTCGCCGTAAAGAGCTATTTCAGCAATGTTACAGCAGTATGAATTGTCTTTGCCGTGTGATGGTTTGCCCTCTGGTACTTGGTAACGGATATAGCGACCAGAAGTTTCTCCGGCAAACTTTGTAACGTAGTTCATTCCGAAGCTTGGCTGAGAAGTGATAGTATAGAGGTCTTTCCAGTTAACTCCGTCATCGGATATCATGAACTGACCGTCAAGACAACGATACTCATAACCGCTTCTTGGACAATAACCGATAGCAGTCAAGTCATACTTTTCACCGAGGTCAGCCTGTACCCAGCCCTGACTAAGACCGTCAAAGTAAGTGCTTGTGTTTCCGTCAAATACCTTTGAGCAGCCGTAATTCATATCGCCCTTCCACGGGTCAGTACCAGTAATATTAGACTGGATAACGTCTATCTTGTTTGTAAGTTCTCCGCCGCCTTCAACGCCGTCAATGATATAAGTAGTAACGGAGTTAGGTGCAAGAGATACGTTGAGTTTGCCGTTCTGAACGTCGAATTTACCGGCATCAGCCCAGTCCTCAGTCTGACTTGTGCGTATAGCCGTAGCAGTAGTACCGCTCTTGTCGAACTGAGTGAGGTCGAAAGTCATATCAGACTTGCCGGAAGTCTTGTTGTACGCAACGATAACGAGCTGTTTGTTCTCCTTATCGTAAGCCACGAGGGTATTTCCGGCAGAATTGAGCATTGTCATGCCAGGACGGATATAACGGGTATACTGTCCGAAGCAGTAGTATTTCTTGGAAAGTACGATAGTGTTCTTGTCGTGGTCAGCAACAGCAGTACCCCAGAATCCCTTGCTCATATCTATCATACCGGAGTCCTTTTTGCCGTTGTATCCGGCTGCACAAACGTGCTTGTCGATGACCTGCCAGAGTATCCATGCAGATGCATTCAGACCGTTGCAGTCTGTAGTGATACGCTCAGAGAGCCAAAGACCAGGTGCCATAGCACCGGCATTGTCTCCGGCAGTACCGTTTCCGTCAACTTCTGACATCCAGAGATTCTTTCCTGAGCTTAAAGCGAGGTCTTTAAGTTCAGAGCGTTTCCAGCCGCCGTAAGTATGTGTGTCGATACGTCCGACAGCGTTTTTAGCGTCAGATGAGAGAGCCTTGAAAGCGTCTATCTGAGTATCAATGGAAGTCTCATCGCTTGCACTTATGATAACGTCGTCCATCCCCTTAGCCTTCATAGCTTTCTGGAGTTCGAGTATTATCTTGCTTTCAGAGTTTCCGATATCAAAGTGACAGCCTTCCTGCTTAGGGCTTCCGGCGTACCAGTAGTTTGTATAAGGTTCGTTTGTAGGTGTGATACTCTGTATATCAATACCCCAGTCGTTCTTGTAGTGATAGCTGACTTCTGCAAGGTATGAAGCAAAATCGTCATAGCAGTCGTCTTTGAGGTTGTTCTTTCCGCCGTCACGGTTACCGCTGGTACAACCGCTG
>DEBW01000075.1:0-10040 GCA_002348905.1 Ruminococcus flavefaciens
CGTAAATTGCTGAAATTTGCGGCAAATAGATTACTTCTATTATATCAGTATAATTATATCTTTTTATATTATAAAAAGATGATAATTATATGAATATATCTATAAATTTAGCGTTGCACATTGTTCAGATTTACGATATTAATTATTTATCGTATCATAGAATCATCTGTGCTATTAAAGGAGGATATTATGATTCATTTTTTGATTTATACCTGATTCCGCAAAACTGAAACATCCGCCACTGTACAAAACAGCGTAAAAGTGTTAAAATAGGAGCATAGAAAACGCTGTACGAACAGCACCCGGAGGGTGAATTTGAAAATGCGGAAAATAGAGTATGTTGTAAGCAATGAAAGACTGATCACGCCGAGCGGATTATCGCTCGTAGGACAGGTGCTCGGCAAGTCAAATCTCGTCAAAAAAGCCAACCGTACGCGGACAGAAAAGCGTTCACAGCCACAGATCAAAAACGGGGACATTTTGCTGACCATGATCGGTCTGCTGGCACTCGGAAAGTCGGATTTCGAGAATGTCAATGAATTCCATACCGATGAAGAATTTTACAAGAACTCGCTCGGTATCGCATACGGTATTCCTTCGGAATCCTCGCTCAGAAACCGGCTTGACGGTATCGGAATGTCAATGAATCGGGAGATTCTTGACGGCAATGTCGATATGTTCCTGTCCTGCAAATATGAGCCGTCAGCCCTTCAAAACGGCTGTGTTCCGGTAGATATTGATGTTTCTCCTTTTGACAATTCCGGCAGCCATAAAGCAGGTGTTTCACGCACCTACAAGAATTTTGATGGCTATGCGCCGATCTTCGCCTATATCGGAACCTAGGGATATCTCTGTAATGCAGAGCTTCGTGAAGGCAAGCAGCACTGCCAGTCAGGTACACCTGAATTTCTTGCCGAAACCATCACAGCAGCGAAGCAGATGACAAAAAAGCCGCTGCTGTTTCGCATGGATTCCGGCAATGATGCACTTGAAAATATGCTGCTTCTGCATTGGCATGATCCGCAGCTGAAATTTCTCATCAAGCATAATTTTCGCCGTGAAGACCGATTTGCAATCGCAGAGGAGCTGAAATCTGTCTGTCAGAATGTTCAGCATCCGAGAGATGGAAAAACAGTCTATATCGGCAGTACATGGCGGAATTTTGAAACGGAAAAGGACGGATCATTCGCCATTCGCATGGTTTATGAGATCACTGAAAGAACAACAGCTGATGATGGTCAGGAAATGCTGTTTCCGGAAACAGAAATAGATATGTACTGGACATCGCTCGGAGTTTCCGATGAAGAAGTCATCGCGCTGTATCATAATCATGCTGTCTGCGAGCAGTATCACAGTGAGATCAAAACAGATATGGGGATCGAGCGTCTGCCCAGCGGAAAATTTGAGACAAATGCGCTGATTCTGAAGCTCACGATGATCGCTTACAACATTCTTCGCATCATCGGAACAGCAGCAATGAAAGGTAATGATATGCCCGTTCGTCACAGCACGATCAAGCGCAGAAGGATCCGGACTGTGATTGACAATCTGATTCTGCTCGCAGGACATCTGACTGATCACGCACGTAAATTACGACTTGCGCTCGGTCACTCTAACGGCTGGATTTGTACTTTCCTCAGAATCGCTGAAGCGTTTTGAGTTTTGCGGAATCAGGTTATAATCAGATAGTGAGGTTATTCAAATTTGTCACACCCAGAGTAAACTCTTCTAGATGTCTGGGGGCATTAACGATGGCTGCAATAGAGATTGCTGTAATCTATAATGTAAATATTCTTTTTATCAGAATAATCGAGTCCATCTTTTTAGCATTAGCAGTTTTAAACGGAATAAGACATTTTTATTATGTGTTAATAATAAAGTTAAAAAGGCAACAAGTCATGGAATCATGGCTAAAATATCATTCAGATCTGACTGGTCTTGACCAGCTTATATTTACCAAGAGATTATTAAATGATATGATATACCTAGTATCAGATAGTAAAGACGGATTAAAACTGTCCGAGAGAGAAAAAAGCATTTATGAATATTACCCTCAGATAGGAAATGCAATTTCGGAAGTTCACTCATTATATGAGCAGAATATAATAAGCAATCAGACAATGATAGCAATTTGTAAGAATACGATTAATTCAATCAACAATGCTTTTGATTTAAAAAAATTTGAACCCGAATATCTTGATGTAACCATTCCTAATGAAATAAGGAATTTTGTGAATGCCCATGCTGAGCAACCAGCATCTCAGTCCATTGAGTGAAATGTTGGATATTGTAACAAATATTATGCAGAATTATTCCATATCATTTAGGATATTTAAAATTCAATAATTTGATATGTATAAATTGTAAAATAGGCTGTGATAACAAGCCACCATTCAAATTATGTCATATTGATAAAAAGCAAGGTGGTCGAAGCAATTAAAACAACTATTATGAGAAAATCAAAAGATATTACAGGAGGTTGTATTTATGAAAAATCCTATTAAAAGTATTAAAAGCGGATTTGAAAAGCTGAAAAACAAGAAGGTCAAAAAACAAGATTCCAATAGCAAAGAAGAATTAATTATACCTGAGGAAATCAAGGATGATCCGGAAGCTAAAGGATTCTGGTTAATTGAAAAAATCCTCAAGGTTCCAAAGGTTAAAGTTGACAGAGAAAAATTTCTAAGGGAAGCACTCGAAGATGAAGTTCCTAATGATGTTATAAATAAGGCTGTTGAGATTGGAACAGCAGATGCCGGTATTTATCTTGAAATAATTAAAAGATGTGCCAGAAAAGTAATAAATGAGACTAAAGCACTTTCAAATACCGAATCAGCTATTTTAGGTGCCCCTGGAGGAATGCTTTGCATTGTCGGAGTTATAGCTGATCTGATTCAGTTTTATACTAATCTGATCATACTGGTACAAAAGCTCTGCTATTTGTATGGTATGAAGGAATTTGACAGCTATGGTGAACTAAGAGATGACAATAAAAACGTTGCTAATATTATCCTTATCTTCTTAGGAGAAGCCATGGGTATTGAAGGAACGAGTAAAGTCGCTGGTGAAGTACTAAAACAAATGGGAAAGCAATACTCGAAACAAGCTTCCAAAAAATTCCTTCTGTTCACTAAGCCGCTCTTATATTCAACTGCCAAAAAAGTTGCTAAAAGCATCGGCTTAAGTATCAGTAAAAAGAGCTTTGCAAAGGCAGCTTCAAAAGCAGTTCCTGTTATAGGTTCAGTAATATCATTTGGATTAAACTGGGTCACATTTTCGCCCTGTGCAAACAGATTAAATGATGAATTGCAGGAGCATTACAAAAAAGCATTGGACTCTGATAAATTAATTACGATTAATGAAGAAGATGTTCAAGAAAATGATTGAGGTGTTCTCCCTGCTTCATTTGATGCTGTAGTGAGGAAAAAAGTTAGGAGTAAGTATTGATAAAGTTGTAGATGTTTTGAGTATAGTTATAGAGTTTTTTTCAGATATTATTGCGTTTTTTTCAGATAAGCGAAATATAATAATAATTGTTTTGGTTAGTATCGGAATAATAGTATTCTTACTTCTTTTAAGGTTTATTATACTTCATATAGCCCCTGAAGAATTGGATGAAGGTTTTCATTTTTTTCTGTTTTACCATTAGGCTTTTTATCAATAATTATTATTCTTTTGATTATTTTCTTCATATTCAGTTTTTTTACGCATACTTTGGATATTTTTTTATGGTATTCAAATATATCAAGTACATTATCGGTTATGACATATTTTTCGCTTTCCCGACAGTTGCTTTAGACTTGCTGATTGATACAGTAATGAAGATTTTTATAATGATTTTCAAAAAGAAAAGTGACGATTAATTGTATTGAACTGTAATCTGTTTATTGATGCTAAAGAGGAGGATTTATGATTGGTACAGTTATAAAGGTAACAATTAAGGTTGCCAAACACATTCCAAAAGGAGTAACTAAAAAAGCGGTAAAAGTTGCTGTCAAGGCTATTCCTTATGTAATAAAGAAACTGTAATAATACTATGGAGGATTAACTATGAGTTCATACAAAAAAATGGACAATGAATACTTAATCAAGACCTACGTTCCCGATGTATACCAAAAAAGCATATACAACATTGACTATGACCAGCTTAAAGAAGCCGGAATAAAGCTTATATCGTTTGATATTGATGATACAATAGAATCTATAGCTGCATATAAGCCGTCAAAGGAATCCATAACCCTGTTTGAAAAACTGCGAACAACGGGCTTTGAACTTTATATACTGTCAAATGCAAATTATGACAGAGTAAAAAGATTCAGCGAAATACTCAAAATTGAAGCAGTCCACCGTGCTGAAAAACCATATACACAGGGATTGGAAATGATTCAAAAAAGCTATTTTGACAAACATAACCGTGAGATAGCTAAAAATGAAATGGCTCATGTCGGCAATAGTATGATAAAAGATGTTGCGACAGGTAATACGTTTGGTGTTGTAACCTGCCTTGTCCGCAATGCAGGTATTCTCCCTAAAACTGGAAGAATCCTGAACCCATTTAAAACAGAAAGTCAGCAGCTTCGTGCAGTTCTCCTTGAACGAGGTATTTGGCGCAAGCATCATCTGAATGAACCGGACGATCAGTATTATCAGTTAGGAGAAAAACAGGTAATGCCCGAATTACCAACGAACAAGTGATTTTCATGTTATTTACAGCTTGATTTCATTGAAATACTATGCTATGGTATTATATTAATAACAAGCATTAATCCATATAAAAATCGTTTCTCCATTGGACAGGAGTGAGAATATGTCTGATAAGCTTAACAACGAACTTGAAGTCAAAGTAATATCCAATATAGAGATAGTCGCCGACACTGACTTATCGAAAGCTATTTACGACCTTGATACTGAGATAGATATGCTTTCAAGTCATGCTGATAAGCTCGATTATATTGTTGCTGCGTCTTCGGGTATTCTCTGCGGAATGCTTGATATCTTCTGGGTTGGAGAGTTCAGCTTAGAGCACGGTTGCGGAATTGCTGACGATAAGGTCAATAGTTTTGTAGAGAAAACTGCAAAAACGTTCGGCTTCAAGGGAGAGGGTCTGAAAGATGCTGTCAAATTCCTTGAAGAGAAGTTTCCTATACCGAGCGACGGAAATACACCTGATTTTGGCGGAGGGCTTTCTCATCACCTGAGAGATTTTGCTCATCATCCTACTATCGTGGGACTATTCTTTTCCCTGCTTACTCAATTCACAGGCAAATCATATGGTACTGATACAGCAGGAAACTTTATTATTGTTCCTGTACCTGAAAAGAGTCGTATTTTTATCGGTGACGATATTCCTGATAAACTCATTAAAGGTACACTTGTTTGGTTCTTTCATCTTGTTAGTGACGTTGCAGGTTCAAGCAGTACCGCTGGCAGAAGCGGAGGTACAGGCATACCTGGACCGTTATTATCTTTAGCAAAAGAAATATCTGTTCTTCCATTATTTAAGAATATCAAAATCGGAGATAATTCACTGTCTGTATTTCTTTCAAAACTGTTTAATGGTACATTACTTGCAAAGCACGATGCAAATGGAAATATTATTAAAGGAACGAAATTGAAGTTTGATTTTCGCGGGGAATTAGGTGCTGCGGTCGAACTAAGCAAGCAGAAAATACCTGTAATGGCAAATGAGCTTATCGTCAGAATGTTTTATTTCGTCCGCAGATTTGCTGCCGAGCTCAGGAGAACAGAGATATCATCATTTAATGATTTGATTGGACTTGACTGGGATAATATCCTTCCGAATAAAAATCCAACTATGACACGCATGATAGTTGTTGCGACAGGAGTATTCTCTACCATAGACCTTACAGAAGCTATAGTTACAAAGAAATACTTTGTTGCCGTCAATTATGCAGGTATAGGCAGGTTTGCTGTCGCTCTCGGTAATGAGACGGTCAATCTTCTCAAAGTCCGTGATGTTCAGAAAATCAAGCAGATGTATGAGGAGATACAGCGCAATACATATACTGAAACTGACAATAATATCTATAAGCGTATGGGCGAGGGCGATGATATGGATATCGGTAAATTTGGACTTACCTTAGAACAGACAGAGATTCTTTATAACCTCGAAATGTATAAAACGATCAATGATATCAACAAATCTAAGAAGGTCACAAAAGACATGAAAGCTGATTGGTTGGAAGAATGGAAACATTATATCAGCATTGGCTTCGATGACTTTGTTGGTTCAGAGGGTGCAGAAGTTCAGTGGTATAGTCAGAAAGAACTGATACAGAAAATACAGGAAAACGAGCCTGATAAAACATGGTTCAGACTTGTTCTGCTCGAAGCAATGCTGTTTGAACCGTATTATCCTCTCGGACTGGAAGTTGATAAAAAAGGCAATGAAGTACCGAGCAAAAAATACAAGGAGTTGAGTCTGCCTTTAGTCGGATATGATGAATCAAAGGGAGATGAATTCCTTGAAGCATTCTATTCTGTAAATTTCTCCCAAAACGGATATATTGAACGTTTGAGGAAATGCTATCATAAAGTCTCGAATGAACTGAATGAAGTCACAAAGGCGCGTTTAAAGACTTTTCTGATAACAGCTGTTGTTACAATTGCTATAGTTGCAACTGCCGGAATGTTTGCACCGGCAATAGCAGTAGCTTTGGTAGGCTCAAGCTTCCCCGGATTGAGCGGTGCGGCTCTGACAAGTGCTTGCCTTGCATATCTCGGAGGCGGAGCTGTAGCAGCCGGAGGAATGGGAATGGCTGGAGGTACAATGGCTATAGTTGGCGGCAGTGCTATCCTCGGATTAGGTGTTGGTTCAGGTGTTGGAGGTGCAGTAGGTGCTGCAAGCGTTATGGGCAAAAAAGGCACTATACTTCAATCTGCTAAGCTTATGGTTGCTGTCAGAGAAATTTTTCTCAACGACGAACATGATATTGATTATTCCAATACTGTGTATGAGCAGTACGTTCAGCAAATAGCTGATATTGAGAAAGGTCTCATAGAATTGGAACTTAAAGCCAACGTTGCCGAAAAAGATGAGAAGAAGCAGCTTGAAGCTCAGATAAAAAATGCTAAGGAATCTGTTCATGCTATGAAGATCGCAATGAAGAGCATGAAGCAATATAACAGTTCCTTTGAATTAGGATTAGAAACTGAGAATAAGTAAGAATTAATGCCCGACGTAATGTCCACAGCAACCGTGTCTCTGTACCCCAATCAAATTTATTAAATGGTCTGTTTAGAATAAAGGTTCTTATTTATGGGTAAAGCGATTGTTAACATTAAAAGCATAAAATGCTGTGCTTTCTGCAAATATTGGTGGGATCCTGCCTGCAAGTATATCTATCCATATCTTGCTGATCAATGGTACTATGAAAACGCAGCAAAATGCAGGTGTATAAAGAAAAGCGCAGATACTTCGGCTTACTTTTCATGCAGTAATTTCAAATGTAAAATTGAATTATGAAAACAAAGAAGTTAGAAAAGTTTTCCATACTTTACTTGAAAAAAGGTAATCAATATGATATACTTGATTACAATGACAGCGGCAGAGAACATACACAATAATAGCCGCCATTTATTACGATTCTGATACGAAAGGAAAAACGTCTTGATATACCTGCGTGAATATACTCCCTCTGAACAGAAAGTAAACCACCCGAATCTTTATCCCTACAACACTCTGAGCGGTAAATTTGCAGAACCGTTGGAGTTTTCAGAAATCACGATCTTTTACGGAGAAAATGGCTGTGGAAAGTCCACTCTGCTAAATCTCATTGCCTTGAAACTCGGGATAGAAGGATCTGAAAAATACTGCTACGGGCAGATGTTCCTTGACCGTTTCAACGAAGAATCCTCTTATTCTATGGCATATAATGAAAAAGGCGTTCAGCACATTGTCCCTAAAAACAGCAGATATATAAAAAGCGAGGATCTGCTTTATGAAATAAAAAAGATACAACAGGAGCAAGCACTTCACATGGGATATGTTTATGAAGCGGCGCATTCCGGTGCTGATGCAGATAAATTAAGAAGAAGGCTGTTTCAGGACGAACAAATGAAATGGCTAACTTTTGAAGGTAAGCGTCTTTTCGATACGCTCAAGTTCCGACAGGAAAAGTATTACAACGGAGAGACATCACTGCAAATCTTTGAGGATTTTCTTCAACCTGATGCTATATATCTTCTGGACGAACCTGAGGTATCTCTTTCTCTGCAAAGTCAGCTGAAATTATCAGATATGATAAATGAAATGGTGCGTTTCTTCAATTGTCAGTTTATTATCGCCACTCACTCTCCGCTTATGTTATCACAGCTCAGAGGAGTAATATACGATTTTGATCATTCAACAGTCAGACGTGCAAAATGGTTTGAGCTTGGCAATGTAAAGTTTATGTACGAATTCTTCAAGAAACATAAAAGCAAATTTGAATAGCGATTTATTATATCCGCTCTCCGTGTTGAGGGCGGTTTTTCTTCAACCTCAGCAATTGTAAATAGTTTTGCTATCAGCTGATCGAAGTGTTTGTCACTTCTACAATATTTTCATTCTCAGTGCGTACAAACATCAGTAAACAGCCGGTCTCCCCATAATGGACATAACAAAAGCCATGATCTCAAGCCCTGAGATTAAGAGTAATGTTGTTTTCAAATACGCAGTTCTGATACTCAGAGCCTGAGCAGCAAAGCTCGCTGTTACATAAAGTCAATACAACACCCCAGTATATCACGATGACGAACATATTTGAAACCCTCGTATTTTTTAATAAATCTGAGAAGACTTTTTCTGTTAAATGGCGTAAATCCTGCCCAATAAGAACCTGCACATTTTCTTGCTATGAATAAAGCATCGATCGTAAAGAAATATCTTGTATGCTCAATATTCTGAACCCCCCCTCTTTCATATTTATCATATTCGGAAATATCATATACGGGAAAATCACACATGCTTTTATTGACCTTCTGTTTTTTTACGAAAGAGGTAATGCTTTTATCACCTGAAATACGCTCAACAATTGAATATCGAACAGATTTGTCAGGCTTGTAATCTTTGAGAATCCGCTTTACTCTCTTTGAGCAGTAAAGAATAGTAAATGCGTCAATATTTTCTATGCCTTTATCAGGATCCAATGATCTGATTTCCACACCCTTGTCAGAAAATACCATCATACCTGATGTACCCTTGAATTCAAAATAGCTTACAAAACTTTTCATTTTTACTCCATTTCTGACAGAAAACACCGTCATTCTGTGGGTTTACTGATTCTGTAAATAATTGAGACTTTTTGGATTACTCCGCTCGGCGTCTGCTGTGCAGATATTGGCTTACAGGTACGCAAGTCTAAGAAGATCCCGAACCGCAATGCATACTTTATGTAAACACCGATTTTCAGACGGAGATTGGACGAAGCGGTCTCTTGCCCGTCCTGTGTGCCTCACGGCACTCTATGCGGCCGTCTCCCGACGCCGGTTTGTCAAGATGCTGACATAACAAAAAGACACCAAATTTGGATATACTATGCCACTACGCATAATATACTCAAATCTGATGTCTTTCTTTTTGTGCTTTTATCATATCACATTTGAACCAGAAAGTCAATAGCTTTGAAAAATAATTATCAGTTAACAAACAGCTGACGTCCCCACACGGGGACGCACATTAAGTATAAATACAGCTGTTTGTTATTATAAGTCATATTGGTAGAATTGTGCCTGTATCAGCTTATTCCTCGTCAGGTTTCTTGATGATCGGTTTGCAGTAGTTTCCCGTGACCTTATGTATATACATAGCCAGATCACCAAGCTCCTTCCTGCCGCTGTGATAGAGCTTTCCGTTCTTAAAATTCACAGTGTTCACCATAATATGCCCGTGATACTTTGAATTACCTTGATCTTCTTTATGTACAGCGTAAACGACCTGATAGTCCTCTGCAAAATATATTGCTATCCTGTACATATAATCGCAGGCAGTATCAGCGTCCTGAACATTGTTATCGAATGACACTACGAAATGCATGATT
>DEBW01000075.1:10078-11094 GCA_002348905.1 Ruminococcus flavefaciens
GTCTTACCGAAATATTTCTTCACCGCATACATCTGTTGATATGTATGATTCGGATGAAAACAAGAAACCCCGAAACTTCTCCTCAGAACAAGTTCTTCTCCGGGTTCGGGTTTCTCCTTGTATACATAGTTGATACAATTGCGGAAATAGCCTTTGCCATCGCCATTATCCGTTATTCGTTTCTGTGTTAAAATGTCCATAATCTGTTAGCCTTAGTCTCAAGATATCTTGCCTTATCCGGTGAATGCTGCGCCAATAAATAAACTGCTTCATTGGCAAAATTCTGAAACTCTACCATTTTAGCAGGGGTATTATCTCTTTCTGAATGTTCCAGTCTTTCGTTCATCACAGCATTAGCCTTAATGCCGCGTTCTTCAGCTTCTCTGTCTATGCCATCAGAAGTTTTCTTTGTCATAAGTACAGTCCTTCTCACTGTTTTCAAGTCGTCTTTGTTTCTCATCGAAGTTTTCCTCCTCATAGTAATTATATGATATAGAGTATAGTATCTGTTGCATAAGCACCTGTGTATCATACATTTGTAAATATATAAATATATACAGGTCGCTTCGCTCCAGATTATCATATAGTAATACTTTTTGTCAAAAAATAATATATATTTGATTTTTCCTTTTTTTGAAATATATATCATTACATTGATACCAATTACGGTAATCTTTAAAGAAAGGAGATACTCTCATGACAGAAACCAAACGCTATTTGACCTGTGGAGTTGACAACACTATCCCGCTTGAATTGCAGTTGTTTATGTGGGAATGTGTTGATTGTATGCCTGCTCCAAAGGACTATTTGCAAGTATTCGAGCTGAAACCTGTAGGGTTCCTACAGTCAATTACACACCGTTCGGAAGAACCGCAATACCAAATGGAATATGTTATACCTATGGAAAAACCTATCAATGAAAAGCTGTACATTATCGATGACGGCGACCACTCAACAATGCTGCTTGCAAGTGAATATTAACCCCTGCCGCTCCTTGATATAATCCCCTTAGAGTA
>DEBW01000152.1:0-277 GCA_002348905.1 Ruminococcus flavefaciens
CAGCTCTCAGAATGGCTAAGGAAAGCGGTATAAAAACTCTCGGCATAGTAAATGTCGTAGGTTCATCAATCGCCCGTGAAGCTGACAATGTGTTCTATACTCTCGCAGGCCCTGAGATATCTGTTGCTACTACCAAAGCTTACAGCACACAGCTTGTTGCAGGATATCTTCTTGCGCTCCAGTTTGCAAATGCAAGAGAGGAGATAACTCCTGAGCGCTATAACGAGCTTCTTGCTGAAATAAATACTATACCTGAGAAGATAGAGAAGATACTCGA
>DEBW01000152.1:527-751 GCA_002348905.1 Ruminococcus flavefaciens
ACTATCAGCAATATGGTAGAGGTCAAGAGCCGTGGAGCTAAGGTAATGGCTGTAACAACAGCTGGAAATTACTTCCTTGAGGATACAGCTGAGTTTGTATGCTATGTACCTCAGATAGATCCTCTCTTTGCAGGAAGTCTGTCAGTAGTTCCGCTCCAGCTTCTCAGCTACTATGTTTCTATCGGAAAGGGATTTGACGTAGATAAGCCGAGAAACCTTGCAAA
>DEBW01000152.1:783-11954 GCA_002348905.1 Ruminococcus flavefaciens
TAAGAACTTGTTCTCATAGGATAAAGCAAACATCTTTTCGGCAAATTCAGCAGATATCTTCGTCATAAAAACTTGAAATACGAAAGTATTCCTGCGTTTTTCTTCCTTGATATCTACTGAATTATGCTCGAAAATCTGTTCACTCTCCCTATTAGAACAAGTTCTAAGTTTATATAAGCTGACAGCGCCGGAATTTCCTTGGTGCTGTCAGTTTTTTTATCATAGAATTTTTTCCCTTTTTCTTGTCCACTTTCATTTTTCCCGTGCGATTAGTGTATATGAACTTGCAAGTAAAGGAACGTTCCAAAGGTGGTGGTATTTTGACAGACAATCAGATATGTGAGCTTATGAAAAGCTCTCCACAGGAGGGCAGAAGGGCGTTTTTTGACAGGTACTGTTCCTACGTTTATGCAATAGCAGCTTCAAAGCTGAAAAGCTGCGGAAGCCGTGAGGATATCGAGGAGTGCGTCAGTGATGTTTTTGCAGAGCTTTTCAGACTTAGCATAACGCCTGACGGAGAACTAAAAGCTCTTGTAGGAGTCGTTGCAAGGCGTACAGCTATTGACTATTTCCGCAAACTCTCGATACGTGCCGGACGTACAGTTTCAACCGACGACGAAAGTACAAAGGATATACGTGCCGAGGACGATGTTGAAGCAAATTCTGAACGCTCAGAGCTGAAAAGGATACTCCTTGAATGTATCTCACAGCTTGGCGAACCTGATTCTGTTATAATCACTCAGCAATTCATATACGGCAGGACGGTGCGTGAAATATCGTCCGTACTGCAAATGACCGAGGCAGCAGTACACAAGCGAAGCTTGCGTGCAAGAGGCAAACTAAAGGTACTGCTTGCTGAAAATGGCGTGGAGGAGGTCTGACTATGAAAATAGATAATGACGAGTTGTTCGACTGTTTTGACGGCGATATACCAGAGCAGCTTCCTTTGCTGACCATTGAAGAAAGGGAGCGAATGTACAATATGAGCGAGAGAAAGTTTAATAATAAGGATACAAATAACGATAATGCAGTAGTAAGCGGAGTTGAGGTATATTCCCGTCCGAAATGGCATAAAAGAGCAGCTTCAATAGCCGCCGCAGCCGTACTTGTGCTTGGTGTCGGCGGAGGAGCGTATGCGTGGAAAAACGGACATCTTTTCGGTGGGAACGATGAGGTGAGCGTCAGCGAGGACTATCAGGATATCCTCTCAATTGCAAAGGAACATTCTGACCGCTATATCGAAACCGAAGCATATTTTGCATCAAGACAGGGAAACGCCGATGGTGAAATGATGAATATCAAGGTAGTTATAGACGGTCAGGAGGAACTAAGAGAATATTTCATAGTTGAAGATGCTCCCGAAATGTCAGACAGTAAGATATGGAACGCAAATACGATATCTGAGATAAGAGCAAACAGCCTTATGGATAAAGCTTATTTTAATGAGACATTTGGTTCGCTCTTTGTATTATGCGGTGTTGATGAAAAATCTGAATCGGAAGATATGGAAAATGGTATATCAAAAGACGGTATCGTCCCGAAATTCATTCAGTATAAGAACAATATCTACGCTTCAAAGATAGACAATGAGCCTGATGTTTCCATGATATACCGTGGATTTAACGATTCTGAGCCGGAAATAATATCTCAGAACGATGACAGCATAGTTTTCAGACGTACAAATATGGACGGCATCGCATTTGAATTTTCGCTTTCAAAGGACAGTGACGGCGAGTGGAAAACAACTTCTGTAACAAAGCTTGATACAGAGAGCGAAAAAACTGAAAGTGAAGAACTTTCGATAGAAGATGTTGCAGATATCGTAATAGATAATGCAAAGAAATATTTCGATCTTGAAAAGTTTATTTATTGCAGAGAGGCTTCTGAAAGCGATCATATCATTTTGAAGGCTTCAACAGAAGATAATGGCGCAGATGAGCTTAAATACTGCAAGATAGAAGATTTAGATGATGATTATTATGAGATATACGGAGCGGTCTTCAACGCTCATTCTATAGCTGAACTCAGGGAAGGAAGCTGTATTACAGATGAATTGTTTGAACGCAGGTACTCAGAATGTTTCGGTGAAGTCAGCGGAGATACCGTCAATACCGAATTCTGTCTGCCAAGATTTATCGAGTATAACGGCGCACTCTACTTATCAGCAGACTATGATGCTTCAAGTTATGATATCAGAGTGAGCGGAGTGCCTGAAATAATAAGCTTTTCACCTGATAAAATAGTCGGAAGAATACCCGTAACTCGCCATTTTTATAATGAAGAAGAATCCGAAACTACATATGAAATAACGCTTATAAAGAACACTGAAGGCGAAGGCTGGCTCACATCAGATTTAGAAGTTGTGAATCCGGCTGAAAGCTCTGATGAGACTGAGGCAAACGTAAAGGCTGTTGTAAAGAAGTATTACGACTATGAAGAGTACGTTTTCTCAAATGAAAGCTTCGATCACAGCAAGGAAGTAGTGTATTATTGCGGTGATAAGACCGAGGAGAACACTATGAAATATGTTCCTTTCAAGGACACTGACTGGAATACTGTAGAAAAGTATGAAGCGCAGGAGGAAAAGCTCTTGGGATACATACCAGAGAGGGATATAATGGACTGTTCCGAATATCCGTCAGGTCATGTGTTTGAAACTTACGGCGCAGATTATCTGCTGCCTATGTATATCACAATAGACGGCATACTTTACAGGCTTGAAGAAGAGAATCCGTATGTATATGACAATATCAGCGAAAAAATCGCAGATGCGGAAGTAGAGCTTGATAGCAGCGATTGTGCAAGAGTTGAGATAACACTTGATATAAAACCTTCTGTAAAGGAAAAATTAACAGATTCAGACAGGATAAAAGACAAATTCGAGTTTTGGATAAAATATGAAAACGGAGAGTGGAAATTAGAATATAAGCTTAACACGACTTCATAACGGCACTGTATCGTACATCTTTTTGAGCTTTTCCATAGCACGTTTCTCGATGCGTGATACGTATGAGCGTGATATGCCAAGCTTTTTAGCGGTCTCATTCTGAGTATGCGGAGCTTTTCCGTAAAGTCCGTAGCGATATATGATTATTTCAGCCTCACGGCTGTCAAGGACTTGCTCAAGGCAGCGGTAAAGCTGCTTTGAGCGTATGGTAAGCTCCACCTGCTCATGAATGTCAACGCCGTCGTCGATAAGGTCGATAAGCGTCATTGTGTTTCCGTCCTTGTCAGTTTCGACAGGCTCGTTTATGTAGATATCTCCGGCAGACTTTTTGGCTGCACGGAAACTCATGAGTATCTCGTTTTCGATGCACCGGCTCGCATAGGTAGCGAATTTCGCCCCCTTTGTGTAGTCGAAGGACGACACAGCCTTTATAAGTCCGATAGTACCAATAGAAATAAGTTCATCCTGTTCAGCAGAGGACTGGGAATATTTTTTCACGATGTGGGCGACAAGCCTGAGGTTATGCTCGATAAGGCGGTTTTTAGCGTTCTTGTCGCCTTCTGACATCCTGATAAAACATTCCTGCTCCTCTTTTTTTGTCAGCGGTTTCGGAAATACACAGGAATTGTCAACGTGCAGGGCGAAGAAGAAAAGGTTTTTAAGCAGTTCAAGTATCATATTAACACCTCCGGAAATAGTATATTTCTTACAGCTTGAACAATATTCTGAAAAATGTTTTTAAAAAACTATGGTAAATTTTTCGGATTTATGGTATAATATACGTAACATTTTCCAAGGAAGGTATACTATTATGGATATAACAGAAGCAAAAAAACGTGCAGAAGAACTGACCGAACTCCTTGACAAGTACACATACCAGTACTATGTCCTTGATAATCCTGAGGTCAGCGACTACGAATTTGATATGCTCATGCAGGAGCTTAAAGCCCTTGAAGCTCAGTACCCTGAGCTTGTGAATCCGGCATCTCCTACTCAGAGAGTCGGCGGAATGGCTTCCGGAAAGTTCGCAAAGGTCGAGCATACTGTACAAATGACAAGCTTACAGGATGTTTTCTCGCTGGAGCAGGTCGATGCGTTTCTTGAACGATGCCGTGAACAGCTCAAAGCTCCGGAGTTTTCAGTAGAGCCGAAGATAGACGGACTTTCAGTCTCACTTGAATATGAGGACGGCATACTTGTAAGAGGTTCAACACGAGGAGACGGATTCGTGGGCGAGGACGTTACCGCAAATATCAGAACTATCCGCTCAATACCGCTCAAACTGAAAAATGCGCCTGAATTTCTCGAAGTAAGAGGCGAGGTCTATATGCCGAGAAGTAGCTTCTTTGAGCTTGTGGAACAGCAGGAGCTTATGGATGAACAGCCTTTCAAGAATCCACGTAACGCCGCCGCAGGTTCTCTCCGTCAGAAAGATCCTAAAATTACCGCCGGACGCAAGCTGGATATGTTCATATTCAACGTTCAGCAGGTGAGAGGCAAGGAGTTCAGCTCTCATACAGAATCGCTTGACTATCTCCGCTCACTTGGATTCAAGACTGTGCCGACATATAAAAAGTGTACTCAGATAGACGAGATAAAGGACGAGATAGACCGCATAGGCACTGAAAGAGTTGACTTCTCATTCGATATCGACGGCGTTGTTATCAAGGTAAATGACCTTTCTCAGCGTGACCTTATGGGAGCAACTGCAAAAACTCCGAAATGGGCAGTTGCATACAAGTATCCGCCGGAGGAGAAAGAAACTGTTCTTCGTGAGATAGAGGTAAATGTCGGACGTACCGGCGCAATAACTCCTGTAGCTGTGTTTGATTCGATAATACTCGCAGGTACGGCAGTTTCAAGAGCCGTTCTCCACAATCAGGACTTCATCGACGAGAAGGATATACGTGTCGGCGATACTATCGTTGTACGCAAGGCAGGCGAGATAATCCCTGAGGTACTGCGCTCTGTGAAACATACTGAAAATTCTGTGCCGTTCAGACTTCCGGATGTCTGTCCGGTCTGCGGTACTCCGTCAGTGCGTGAGGAAGGCGAGAGCGTACTGCGCTGTCCGAATGTTGAATGTCCGGCACAGCTTCTGAAAAATCTGATACACTTTGCATCAAAGAATGCGATGAATATTGACGGCTTAGGCGAAGCTAATATGAAGCTTCTCGTTGATACGGGACTTGTAAAGTCTCCGGCTGACCTTTACAGCCTTGAAAAGTCACAGCTTCTTGCGCTTGACCGTTTTGCCGAGAAATCAGCTGATAATCTCCTGAAAGCTATAGAAAATTCAAAGAACGCAGAGCTTGACAGACTTGTACACGCTCTCGGAATAAGAAACGTCGGACAGAGAGCAGCTGTGCTCCTCTGCGATAAATTCGGGGATATGGACAGTCTTCTTGCTGCCGGAAAAGACGATATATCCGCAATTGACGGATTCGGCGATGTCATAGCCGAAAGCGTTGTGACTGCTCTTGCTGAACCTCATCTGCGTGAACTTATAGAGCGTCTCAGACAGGCTGGAGTGAATATGACCTATACCAAGCAGTCTACAGGTGACGACCGCTTTGCCGGACTTACATTCGTGCTGACAGGTACTCTCCCTACAATGAAGCGTGACGAGGCTAAAAAGCTTATCGAAAGCTTCGGCGGAAAGGTGTCAGGCTCAGTATCGAAAAAGACTAATTTCGTTGTAGCCGGTGAAGATGCAGGAAGCAAGCTTGTAAAGGCTCAGGAGCTTGGCGTTGAGATACTTTCAGAAGCTGACCTTATCAGGAAAACGGAGGAATGAACATGAAATTCATATGCTACCCTAAGTGTACTACCTGCAAAAAGGCTCAGAAATGGCTTGACGATAACGGTATGACTTACGATATCCGTGATATCAAGAGCGAAAATCCTACTGCTGAGGAGCTTGCAGAATGGTACAAAAAGAGCGGTCTGCCGCTGAAAAAATTCTTCAATACCAGCGGACTTCTCTACAAGTCAATGGAGCTTAAAGATAAGCTTCCGGATATGAGTGAGGAAGAACAGATAAAACTTCTCGCAACAGACGGTATGCTTGTGAAAAGACCGATACTTGTAAGCGGAGATACAGTCCTTGTTGGATTCAAGGAGCAGGAATGGCTTGATAAGCTTAAATAAGAGAAATGCGGACGGTCAATGATCGTCCGCATTTTTTGGTTATATATATTATAAAACAAAAAATATGAATAAAATTTGTATTTTTTATTGAAAAAGTAAAATGGATGTGATATAATGTAAATATATGTGTATTTAAAATCTGCAAACTCAAGGCGGTTTTTTAAAATTTGTACACTTCTTACAGGGAGGTCATTATGGCTGGTGTAAACTCAATAACGGAGGATTTTATCCGTTCATTTGCAGCAAATACAGCTGCATCAAATAATGCGAAAAAAATCTCAAATTCGGGCGGCTTCAGAAAGCTTTGCAAAACCTCGGATGAGACTCTGATATTCGGCGACTGCTACGGAAGCGGAAGCAAACCTTATAATGCATCTGTTGATTTTTCGGGAAATGAGGCTGTGTTCAGATGTTCATGCCCAAGCAGACAGATACCTTGCAAACACTGTCTTGCTATAATGTACGACTGGCTTGCAGGAAAGGAATTCACAGTTGAGGAGGTTCCGGAGGATGTTGCACGTAAGCGTGAAAAAATTGAAAAACGTGCTGAAAAGGCAGCTTCCGGAGAGGAGAAGAAAACTCCGAAAAAGCCGAACAAGTCCGCTGCTGAGAAGAAGCTGAAAAAGCAGCGTGAGGGACTTGAACTTGCTGAAAGCTTTGTAAAGGATATACTCGACCGTGGAATATGTTCCGTAAATAGGACAGCGTATATGCAGTATAATTCTCTCGCAAAGCAGCTCGGAGACTACTATCTGCCTGAGCCGCAGGCTCTGATGTATGAGTTTCTGGAAGAAGCTCAGAAAGTTTCCGAAGAACCTGACGAAAAGGAAAAAAACAAAGCCGTTGCACTTTGTGTAAGGCTTTATTCTGCAATAAAAAAGAGCCGTAACTATATCGACCAGAAGCTTGAATCCGGCGAAGTTCTGCCTGAGGACAGCATACTTTATGAGGAAATGGGCGGAGTATGGAAGCTTACCCAGCTCAAAGAGCTTGGTCTTTACCGTGAAAACGTTTCGATGATCCAGCTTGCTTTCACAGTTATCAACGATGAAGCACACAAGTCAGAAATTGATACCGGATACTGGCTCGACCTCGAAACAGGCGATATTTTCCGCACTGAGAATATACGTCCGTACAGAGCAGCAAAGTACATAAGGTCTGAGGATGCAAGTTTTGATATCTGCGATATAAAGGAGCTTTACCTCTATCCAGGCAGCATGAACAGGAGAGTTCGCTGGGAGACTGCTGAAAGCTCAGAGCCTTCCGTAAATGATTACGCAAAGGTGCTTTCAAAGGCTGAAACTTCCATATCTTCTGCTGTAAAGGCAGCAAAGAATGAGCTGAAAAATACTCTTTCCCGTCCGTATGCGGCTGTACTCATAAAGTTCGACTCGATAGAATATGCCGACGACGGTCACGGAGTCCTCAGATGCGGAGATGAGACTATAGCTCTTTCTGAATGTACAGATTTCCCGTCCGCTTCTCAGACACTGAAAATGGTAGCAGGCGACCTCAGCGGAGGAGCTGTTTTCGGCGGACTTATATATGTACCCGATGAGCACAGATTCTACCTTTGCCCGTTCTCAGTTGTTACTGAAAACGATATCATAAGACTTTAAGGAGGCAGTTATGGAAGTTAAAACAAACCCGTTCTATGAACTCAGAGACAGACTTTATGCCTCGGCATCAGCAGGCTGTTCTCTTATAGCTGAGGATTTCAGACTTAAACGTGCTATAGACAATTTTCAGCCTATGTCAGAGGCTAACAAGGTGTTCGGAAAGCTTTATGCAATGTGCGTAAAACTGCTGGATTCCGACAATAAAGCATCAGATATCGTTGACTGTATCGCTCTTGCGGATGCTCTTGCAGTAACACAGGGCACTTTTGCTGACGACAGCGAAACTTCACCTGTGTTATCGTCTGAGTTTCTTAAAACTGCTCATATATCGCTGAAAACTATAAATGAGTATAAGGAACAGATAAGAAAAGCATCCTATAATGAACAGGAGTTCGGAAGCGACTTTGCAGAGGTCATACGTGATCCGAGAGTATATTCAGCGTTCCTTGAAGCGGCTGGAAGAAACAGCGTATACTTAAATAAGATGCTTGTAGATGCAGAAGCGGTTTGCGGAGAACCTCTTTTGAAAAGTATGCTGAGATCACTTGACCTTACAAATCCAAATGCTACGGGCAATCAGATACGTTTTGTAAGTCAGTATACCTACGATAAGTTCAATGACAGGTACGTTGAACTTGCAGAGAATGAGGAGAATCCGCAGGGAATACGTATGGCGGCTATCGAAGCTATGGCATATTCTCCTGAGAATGAGGAACGCCTGCTCCAGATATACAGGACTTCAAAGGGAAAGATAAAAAATTCAGCACTCCTTGCTCTTGCAAAAATGGGTTCTGAGGCTGTCGAGGAACAGATAAAAAAGGTTGCTGAAAAGCCTAAGAAAGCTGACTTTGAACTGCTTTGCACTTCATGCGGAAAGGCTGCTGAGGACTACGCAAGAAGCGAAAACGAACACGTTATGACTAAAGGCATTGATGATAAGGACACTTCTCATCCGTTTACATACGTATACGATGATCTTCTTGCTAATAAGAAAAATGTTACGGATGTTTTTGAAAAATGGGCTGTTGATTGCAAGAAAAGGTCCGGCGGTGATAAAGTGCCTTACAGCAAAGAAGCTGAGTATACCTCGCTAAACGAACCGCTTATCAAAAATATCTATCTTCACGATGCTAAGGAATACCGTGACATGATAAGATCTCTTCACGGCAAGTATCCTGTGTATTTTGCAGTTTCAGCATTTTTCCTTGAACTTGTTGAAGATTCGGAGAATGCCTGCCGTAAGATATGCACAGACCACAGAGTTTATGACAGAGACATTATACATATCCTGCGTTATATATTCACCACTCCTGACGGCTGGTACAGGATAAGAAACGGACTTTATTTCGGCGAAAGAGATTACAGCAACATCAAGCTGTTCAAAGCTATCCCTGATGATATACTCGATTTCCTCTCTGACATATCTGTTGTGTACAACTACAAGACTATGGAAAAGGAACTGAAAACAGGTCAGGAATGTGATATCGCAAGGGAAAATATGAAACAGAGATGCGCCCTTTTCCGTAAACTGCTTGAGATATGCCCTAAGGAAGACCGCAGCAGAGTAAAAGCCAAGGCTGAAAAGTTTGCGTGGGCTATGGCAAGGAATTATCCTTGCGATGAAGCTATGTATCTGCTTGCAGCATCAACTGACAAATCGCTTGAAGGTGTAATTTACGATTTGGCAAAAGCTTCAAGATATAACAACGTGAACAGATATTGGGTATATACTGCCAGACAGCTAAATATACCGGAAGAGATAGTGAAAAAAGACTGTCAGAGACTTTTGGATGAGCTGCAAGGTGATGAAAAATTATTATCAGAAGTAAAACAGCTTCTTAAAAATTATGAATAAGGGAGTAAAACAATGGCACAGGAAATATTAAGGCTGTCAGCAGAACAGCTCTATAAAAACGAGATAGATGCACTTATCGCAAACGAGACTGATCCTATACCGAAAGGCTGGCAGATGTCGCCTAAATCGGTACTTACATATATCATAGGCGGAAAAGTAGGAGATACTGTTATAACACCTAAATATATGGGTGACAAGCGTGTAGTCGAGATATGTATCGCCACACTTGTAACCGACCGTGCGCTTCTTCTTATCGGTGAACCGGGTACTGCGAAATCATGGCTCTCAGAGCATCTTACAGCCGCAATAAACGGCAATTCCTCACAGGTAATACAGGGTACAGCAGGTACAACTGAGGAGCAGATACGCTATTCATGGAATTATGCTATGCTTCTTGCAAAAGGTCCGTCTTTTGAGTCGCTGGTAAAAAGTCCGATATATAACGCTATGGAGACTGGTACTATCGCACGTTTCGAGGAGATATCAAGATGTGCGAGCGAGGTACAGGATGCTCTTATCTCAATACTTTCAGAAAAGCGCATATCCATTCCTGAACTCTCAGAGGAAGTAGCAGCTAAAAAGGGATTCTCGATAATCGCTACAGCAAATACCCGTGACAAGGGCGTAAACGAGATGTCATCGGCTCTGAAAAGACGTTTCAACATCGTTATACTTCCTCCGCCGTCTGATATGTTAACAGAAATAAATATCGTAAAGACTCGTGTGGCTCAGATGTCGAAGGATATGGAGCTTAATGCAGCAATGCCGTCCGACAGCGATTTTGAGAAAGTAGTTACTGTGTTCCGTGAACTCAGAGAGGGTAAAACTCTCGACGGACAGGTAAAGATAAAGCCTACAAGCGGCGTACTTTCATCTGCTGAGGCTATATCTCTCATGGTCAACAGTATGGCTCTTGCCGGAAGCTTTGGAAGCGGAAAGGTAACAGATGCCGAACTTGCTGCCGCTTTGCAGGGCGCTGTAGTAAAGGACGATGACAAGGACAAGGCTGCATGGACTGAATACCTTGAAAACGTTATGCGTAAAAAGGGTAGTGACTATGCTGCGCTGTATGACGAGTGTCGGGAGCGTAACGCATAATGGCTGAGTATTTTGGAGTAAGACATTTGTCGCCGGCGTGTTCGTGGTATGTACGCAAATTTCTCGACAAGGTATCTCCGGACATAGTTCTCATAGAAGGACCGTCAGACCTCAGCGAACTTATTAGTGGTCTTACAGATCCAAAAGTAATTCCTCCGGTGGCTATACTTGCCTATACAAAAGAAGCTCCTGTAAAAACTATACTCTATCCGCTTGCTGGCTTTTCTCCTGAACTTAATGCGATTCTCTGGGCTATAAGTCATGATGTTCCTGTAGAATTCTGCGACCTTCCGTCCGGAGCGCTGCTGTACAATGAACTTTATGATAATGAAGATGATGAGGAAGAAAAAGCAGAAGGGGAGAGCGTTTATCAGAAGCTTGAAAAGGCGACTGGAATTGATACTGATACCTTCTGGGAATACCGCTTTGAACAGTGTACCGACTATGATGAGTTTATAAAGACTGTCGAGGAATACGGTAAATCAATAAGAGAATTTTCTGT
>DEBW01000152.1:12020-12211 GCA_002348905.1 Ruminococcus flavefaciens
TCAGACGCTCATAACGAACTGCGTGAAGCTTATATGCGCCGCAGGATAGCTGAATCTGAGGAAAAATACGGCAAAGCTGCTGTCATTACCGGAGCTTTCCATACACACGGGATAAAAAATGTACCTTATTCCGCCGCAGACAAAAAGCTCACGGACAAGCTGAAAATGGCAGATTCAAAGGCTACGCTCAT
>DEBW01000077.1:0-354 GCA_002348905.1 Ruminococcus flavefaciens
ACACGTTCTCTTATTCTATTATAGCATTTCTTTTGCGAAAAAGCAAAGGGAGTTTTGCACAAAAAATATAAATTCAATATATTTTTCTCATGAAATAATATCCGTCCATAAGGACGGTCCAATATTTTATTCTACCGGCAGATCTATAAATGTTGGCTCATGCTTGGCTTCACGTACATATCTGAGCATATCCTCACGGAGCAGACGGACTGTTGATGTATTGATACCGGGATGTCCACAGATGTACTCATCACTCATAAGGTCGTTATCTATGACGAGCTGAATGTTATTATCGGTATCGTATATAAGCTCCAACGCTGATACAGAGCCGGGGATAGTATGCAGATACTCCTG
>DEBW01000077.1:500-2657 GCA_002348905.1 Ruminococcus flavefaciens
CCAAGTACCTTTTCGATAGCAAGACAATCCTCCATAGTATCTGCGTGGTCGTGATCAGCTCGCTTGTATTCTATACCAAGAGCATCGAGTTTATCATATATAGCCATTTCAACGTCAGAGCGTTCATCTGTCGGACGTCCGCTGTAAAGTGTATTATCAATATTCATATTAATGCTCCTTTACCAGTTATCACGCATAAGGAAATCTGCTATATGCACTATCTCAATGCCATTGTCATTGCCTAAAGCAAGCGTATCACGACACACTACATATTTATGATAGTGATCCTTTATGTCCATGAGGTTGGCAGTTTCACGATCCGATCCATCGGGAAGCTGAACGCAGACCTGAACATATACCTTTTCATCTCTGCGAACGGCAACAAAGTCGATCTCTTTGGTATTGTTCTTGCCGATATATACCTCATAGCCCCGGCGTTTCATCTCAAGATATACTATATTCTCGAATACAGCTGAGAGCATCTTTGTATCGAAGCCCATCTGACTGTACTTGATAGAAATATCAGAAAGATAGTATTTTTCCTGAGTTTTGAGCACTGCCTTCCCCTTAAGATCGTAACGCTGACAAGGATAAATGATGAACGCTTCCCCCAGCCACTCCAGATAGTTGTAGATAGTCTCAACAGAAAGACTGCGGTTCTCACTTTTCAGGAACTTTACTATCGTATTAGCCGAGAAAGTCATACCAACGTTTTCAATCACATAACGGACAACTCTGTCGAAAAGCTCCTTGTTGCGTATCTTGTGACGTTTGGAGATGTCTCTTGTGATAACGGAAGCATATATTCCGTCTGCTATCTGATACGCTGCCTTTGTATCAAAATTGCTGATACCAACAAGAGGAAATCCACCGTACTGAACATATTCATCAAATACGTCCCTTGCCTGAGATTCAGCCTTGTTTTTGAATGTAAGGTATTCTCTGAGTGAAAGCGTATAGACTGGGATAGTAACATACCTTCCGGTGAGATATGTTGATATTTCACTGGACATAAGCTTGCTTTTTGAACCGGTGATATATATATCAACATCGCTGTTTTCAAGAAAGAGAAGCCTCCACAGGGAGGCTATGATAATCAATAAAATGATAAAATAATGATATCAGGTAAGGATTTTGGGATAGTATTCTTTACACTTAATCCATACGTCTATATTTATATAGTTCCAAAGAGTCGAATTCATCTTTTAGCAAGTATTTCCTGACACCCAAAAGTCCTAACAAACGATTGACTGTTCCGTCTCCGTCCATAGGTTCGCCTTTCATTTCACCGTTTTCAAAAATCACACCTGCTTGCGTTCCATATCCGCCAAAGTAATCTGTTTCCATATAAAGAAGCTGACCTTTGAGCGAATTCTCTTTCAAGAACTCTATAACTGAATCTGTGAGATAGTTCAGGTGAGGATAATTACAGGTATTCTTCAAATCAACCAGTTCTTCTATATCATCAAACAAATCGTCATTCAGAAATATTAGCGCATGGTTTTGAGGAAGGCTTATCATTTCTGCATACGTCCATCTCTCTGCAATCGGTTGCATGATATGTGTTTTTCCAATGATTGCTCTGACCATATGCCCCATAGATTTATCCCTCCGCAATCTTGATTCTTTTTTCGTACCATACCATTATACCATAACTCTCCAATTTCATCAAGACAAACGGGATATAAAAAATAATTCGTTCTAAACAAGATATAGTCCAAATTTTTTCCAAAAATGCCGGAATTTTTTGACATTTTTATTGACTTTTTCATTCTTATGTGCTATAATTCCGGTATAAAGTAAGCACTGTGTCCCCTTTTCTGAATCTGGATATGAGGAGGTGACAAACTATGACAATAGAATACAAAAAAGCTGGAGCAGAAGAGGCAGAAATGCTGATAAATATCTACGATGCCTCATTTTACAGCGATTACAAGAGATTCGGCGTATGTCCGGGATACGGTAAAACGATAGAAATGATGGAAGCATCAATAAGAGATAATCCGAAATATATCATACTATGCGATAATAAACCTGTTGGGTGCGTTTCCTGTAAAATGCAGGAAATGAGAGTGTATGAGATCACTTGCCTGTGCATTGTTCCTGAGTATCAGGGAAAAGGAATAGGTACGCAGGCTGTTCAGTTTGTGAAGAACT
>DEBW01000077.1:2706-9599 GCA_002348905.1 Ruminococcus flavefaciens
CCTTTGGATAAGAAAGAAAACGTTAAGTTCTACACTGAAAAGTGTGGATTTAGCATAGCATCCATTGAAAAAGACGGTAATGTTGAACTTGCCCGATTCATTGCAGAAAGATAATTACTGATTCAATTTATTGCATTAATCAATACACTCTAAATACTTACTAATAACCTAAAAAGGCTTGACGGATAAAGCACTGTATCTGTCAGTCTTCAAAAAAATTCTGCACTATTAAAAAACATAATTTGATGACAGGAGAAATTACTATGAAAAAAATGAGCAAACCAAAAAAATCAGCAGTAAAAGCTATTGCAGGCAGTTTCATGGCGGCAGCTATGACAGTTGCTTCTTACACGGGTGTTATAGCACCTTTGAGCACAAATGCAGGTGAATTGCTTGGTGCTACTGACTTCGATGACGGTGTAGGCTTACCGTGGCATACCTGTGAGACTCTTCCGGCAAAACAAGATTTTGAAATCGAGGACGGAGCGTATACTGTCAAAATATTAAACAACATGGGTGGCGACGGAAGATGGGATCTGCAATTCCGCCACAGAGGTTTATATTTACAGGAAGGTCATACATATCATGTCCATGCAGAGATAACACCGTCTGCTGACGGATACCTCTACTCAACTATCTGTAATTATTCCGGTGATGCCGAATACTGGAATGATACAGGAAGTGGAGACTGGACACCTTCAAAGCTTACAAAAGACGAGACATTTATAATTGATACTGATTTCGTAGCTGGCAAAGGACCTGCTGCTACAATAGGAAACGAGCCTGCTCAGTGGACTTTCATGTACGCCAGCGACCAGGGAGCAGCAAGTGAAGGAGCATACGGCTTTAAAGAAACAGGTATGCCAAACGGCTCTACACTTACATTTGACAATATGTCACTGTATGATGAGGACAGTACTATTGTAACTTCCCAGCCGGACTGCGGAGTTATAAGACCAAAGTCAAACGTGCGCCTCAATCAGGTAGGATACTATCAGGGACTCAGAAAGAGAGCATCATATACTACTGATGCTTCAACTCCTCTTGAATTTGACGTTTTCAACAAGCTGGGAGAGTCTGTATATCACAGTACCTCAACGATAATTTCAGACGACTATGCTTCTGGAACTCCGAAGGATACTACCTCAACTACCTCCGGCGGAAAAACTGTCACTAAGTATAAGGACAGCGGTACTTATGTACATATCCTCGACTTTACTGAATTGCAGACAGCAGGCGAAGGATACTATATCGTAGTAAAGGACGATACAGGTATATCCGGTACACAGTACGGCACACTGAAGAAAGCGTTTGATACCAAGATCTCCGGCGATAAGGTAATGTGGACTGACTGGAAAACATATAGGGAGTATCAGATGAACAGATCTCATGACTTCACGATATCTGATTCTGTTTATGACGGACTTCTCCGTGACTCCATGAGCTATTTCTATCAGAACCGCTCAGGTGTACCGATTGAGGCTAAGTATATCAAGAACGGCGATGCTAATTCTCTTGCACACGAGAAATTCGGTCACACCCCTGATACTGCTTATGTTCAGCCTGAATGGGTAAAGTATTACGCAGATAAATTTGACGGTGATACCAAATACAGCATAACAGCTTCAAACGGCTGGTATGAATCGTCTGACCACGGTAAATGCGTTGTTAACGGCGGTATCTCCGTATGGACGCTTCAGAATATGTATGAAATGTCCAGACACCTCGGCACAGATAAGAAGTGGGATGACGGCAAATCTATCCTTATCCCTCAGGATATCAACAATGCCAAGGGAGCACCTGATGCTCTCGATGAGGCAAGAGTTGAGCTTCAGTGGATGTTTGATATGATAGTAAAGCCTGATGATCCGCATTTCGGTGATAATGCCGGCATGGTATATCACAAGATACAGGATCATAAATGGACAGGTCTTGCTCTCCGTTCATGGGATTATGAGAAATATCAAAAAACAACACGTATAGTTACTCCTCCGTCATATGCTGCTACATTGAATATGGTAGCCTGCGCTGCTCAGGCTGCACGTCTCTGGAAAGGTATAGATGACGATTTCGCCAAGGAGTGCCTTGATAACGCTGAGGCAGGACTTGCTGCCGTTGAGAAGCTGAAAGCTAACTGGTATAACAAAAACGGTAATTCAGCTGAACAGGATACTACAACGGGAATGAACAAAATAAACGGCGATATTTATTTTGCTCCTCTCGATCAGGCTGTAACCGGAGAGCCTTACGGCGATAAATACGTAACAGATGAGTATTACTGGGCACTTTGCGAGCTTTTCGCTACAAAGGGCGATCCTGAGTACTATGAAAAGCTCAAGGTATACGAGAATATTAACGATTCCACAGGAATGGACAAGGCTTTCGGAATCACATCCAATCTCAGCGGCGGTGAGAATAACGGTTCATTCGGCTCATTCAACTGGGGCTGTACAGCAGGTCTTGGCACTTTGTCGCTTTATCTTAATAAGGATAAGCTCAACACTGAAGATGCTGAGGCTATAGGAAAGTCTATATGCAAGGCTGCGGATCAGTATATCGCACAGGAAGAAAAGTCCGGTATGGGCATACCTTACACCGGAACTAATCCAACTGATACCACCAGCATTGGCATCGCTGACAGCACTCTGCCAAATGGTTACGAAAGAGGTTCAAACTCATTTGTCGTAAATAATGCTATAGTAATGGCATACGCTTATGATGCTGCCAAGGCTCCTGTATACCTTAACGGAGCAGCAACTGCTATGGATTACCTCCTCGGACGCAACGGCAACGACTTCTCATACATATCAGGCTATGGCGACGAAGCTCTCCAGTACCCTCACCATAAATTCTGGGCTAACGGCATTGATCCGGATTTCCCGAAAGCACCGGCTGGTGTATTATGCGGAGGTCCTAATGAGGCACTCAATGATAACCTTATCCGTGGCGCAGGCTTTAAGAAAGGTACTCTCGCAAGCCAGAAGTGCTACATTGATGCAAATGAAGCATGGTCAGTAAATGAAGTCCAGCTCAACTGGAATGCTCCTCTTGCATGGATAACATCCTACCTTGAAGATGTTGCTCCGAAAATGAACGATGTATCTTCTGCTTCATGGGGCGATGCTAATTTAGACGGTAAAATTACAATAGCAGATGCAACTGCTATTCTCCAGTGTATCGCAAACAAGGACAAATACGACCTTAAACCTCAGGGCAAGATCAACGCTGATATTGTTGACAACGGCGACGGTCTGACACCAAAGGATGCTTTAGCTATCCAACTTATTGATTCAAAAGCCATAAGTGAGTCTGATCTGCCGATAACTTCTGAAAAGCTGAACGAGCTTTTGAATAAGTAAAAAGCTAACAGTAACGATCAATTCTAATATCAAACTAAAGGACGCTGAGGGTATTTCTCAGCGTCCTTAGTTTATCTATAAACCTTAATTCAAACCTGAAATTTGCGGGCGACGGAACGTCGCCCCTACACAAACAAACGTAAAATAGCCAAATTGTAGGGACGGCGTTTCGCCGTCCGTGCTTTATTTTATGATAAAAATGACTTTTTCGACAAGCTGAAAGGATGCTGAGGGTAGTCCTGTTTTTTATCCGCATTTATGTCAAACAGTGGAACGCCGTGGGCGGCGTTCCCTACTAAGGATTCAGCATATGTATGTATCATCTTCCTCGTGTAGATTTGTAGTCATCATATTCATATTGTAAATGTTCTGTGGCAAAATTTCTTTTTAACTCCCACCATTTAGATGTATTAGTCCATTCATTATTTTCAATCTGTTTCCATTTTTCAATCACAATAGTTAAATCTGTTGACTCAACTAATTCTCCATCAATAAAATACAACTCAAGTGCTTCATCAAAATCAAGGTAATCCTCAAGAAATTGTGCCGAGCCAAACTTGTTTTTTGTATATGCAATAATCATACTACCAGTGTACATCATGTTCATTTTTTCAGATTTTTTATCATAGTTATGCTTTATTCCGAATATGAAGTTGCCTTCGATAAAATATTCTGCAAAATATCCTCTGAAACAATCTGTATCACATATATTATTTTCAATTTTGAAATCTGCTGTATTAACAAGGCTTTTTCTTACTTCCAAATCAACAAGATTATACCTTTTTCCATTAAAAAAAACATAGTCATTCATTTGCATTGTCATAATGCGTCTTCTCCTAATTTATATTTTTGCACATACCATTATACCATGATACTTTCATTTCATCAAGACAATAATAATAAATTACAGTATATTACTTGATTTCAAGTGAAATACAACATTTTTTTACAGGATATATTATAGCTTTTCCCTATCACTGAAAATAGTCCATAAGTATTGGACATTTGATAAAAATGGGCGTATAATTAATTCATACTCAAATGATAGGAGAACGGATATGAAAGAAATAATATGGCTCGGACGAGGCGGTCAGGGAGCATTTACTGCTGCCAAACTCCTCGGAGCTGCTTATACCATAAACGGCGGTGAAAAATATGCGCTTGCCTTTCCATCATTCGGACCTGAAAGACGTGGCGCTCCGGTGAGAGCATTCACAAAGCTCGACACAAAGCCTGTAGCTGACAGAAGTCAGACCGAAAAAGCAGACTTCATCGTTATACTCGATGATACGCTTTACGGTCCACAGCTTCAGGGACTTCTGAAAGAAAACGGAAAGATAATAATAAACTCCAAGGATGATATCGAAGGCGCACTAACTTTCGACGCTGAAAAGATATCCTCAGAATACAGGCTTCCCACGGTAAATACCGTAATGCTCGGACTTCTTGCCGGCATCTCGGAAGTAGTTTCGGCTGAAGAAGCTGAGCTGGCTGTTAAAGGCTATATGCCTGCAAAGATACAGGAGCGCAACATCTCAGCCATAAGCAAAGCATCAAAGGAGGCTGTCTTATGAGACCTTATGTAAGAGAGAAAAAGACGTTCACTTTCAATGACGTACCGGAAAATACTTCCTTTGAAGCAGGCTACCTCACCACAGTAAACAGCGGCTGGCGCAGTATAAGACCTGTTATCAGCAGTGAAAAATGTATCGGCTGTGAGCAATGTTACCTCTACTGTCCCGACGGAGTTATCTCCGTTGAAAACGGTAAGGCGGTCATTGACTACGACTTCTGCAAGGGATGTGGGATATGCGCTAAGATATGCAGGATAGGCGCAATTGAAATGGAGGCTGAACGCAAATGAAAAAATTCTTATCAGGCAACGAAGCTTTCGCCGAAGGTATACGCCTTGCCCGTCCGGAAGTAATCTCAGCTTACCCCATAACTCCGCAGACCATCGTTGTTGAGAGACTTTCAGAAATGGTCGAGGACGGCAGTCTTAAAGCTGAATACGTTCATGTTGAGTCTGAACATTCGGCTCTGTCATGCGCTATAGGAGCAAGTGCGGCAGGTGCGAGAGCCTTTACAGCAACCTCATCACAGGGACTTCTCTACATGGCAGAATGTCTCTACTACGCATCAGGCGGACGCTTCCCGATAGTTATGATGAACGCCGACCGTTCAACAGCACTTCCGTGGAATATCTACGGCGACCAGCGTGACAGCCTTTCACAGCTCGACAGCGGCTGGATACAGGCATATGCTGAAAATGCTCAGGAAGCTCTCGACCTCGCACTTATGAGCTATAAAATAGCTGAGAATAAACGTGTATCAACTCCGTTCATGGCAAATCTTGACGGTTTCGTGCTTACTCACACATACGAAACAGTAGATATCCCCGAAAAGGAACTTGCTGATAAATTCCTTCCGCCTTATGAGACTGACAACCGCATAGACTTCGATAATCCGAAAAATATGGCATTCTCCGCAGGTCCAGATACAAACTATATATTCAAGTACAAAGAGCATGAAGGTGTGCTTGCCGCAAGGGATGTCATAGCTGAAACTGAAAAGGAATTTGCTGATATCTTTGGCAGAAAGTATACCGGACTTATTGAAAATTACCGCACTGATGACGCTGAATACATCATAGTAACTCTCGGAAGCATCGCAGGTCTTTGCCGTGAAACAGCCGACAAGCTCCGTGAAAGCGGAGTAAAAGCCGGAGTTGTACGCATACGCTACATGAGACCTTTCCCGAATGAGGAAATAGCAGAAACTCTGAAAAATGCGAAAGCTTATGCCGTACTCGAAAAAGATATCAGCTTCGGAAATGAGGGAACTGTTTTCACAAACGTCAATTCTGCTCTGAAAAAAGCAGGAATCAACGTCAGCGGATACAACTTCATCGGAGGTCTTGGCGGAAGAAATATCTCCGCCTCTGATATTGAAAAGATATACAGCGATATCGCAAACGGCACTGACAGTGTCAATTTTATCGGCATAGGAGGCGAAAACAATGGCCAATAAAACTGCGGACAGCATTTCCCGTGAAGAGTATTTCTACGGTCACAAAGCCTGTGCAGGCTGCGGAGGAAGTCTCGCTGTAAGAGCTGCACTTAAAGTTCTCGGACAAAATGCAGTATCCGTACTTCCGGCAGGCTGTATGTCGGCGGTAGGATTCAATTTTCCTCAGCTCTGCTTCTCGAACAATTCCATTATATCCACTTTCGCCGGTACAGCTTCTATGCTCACAGGCGTTGAAGCTGGTCTGAGAGCAAAGGGATACAATGACTTCACAGCCGTTGGATTTGCCGGAGACGGCGGAACGGCAGACATTGGCATACAGGCTCTTTCAGGAGCTATCGACCGTAATGACAATATAATCTACATCTGCTACGACGATGAAGCCTACATGAACACAGGCATTCAAAAAAGCGGACTTACTCCATTCGGCGCAAGAACTACCACAACTCCGGCAGGAGCAAACATACACGGAAATATCCGTCCGAAGAAGAATATGTTCGAGATAGC
>DEBW01000077.1:9764-10020 GCA_002348905.1 Ruminococcus flavefaciens
TGGTATCTGGCAGAGTACGAAAACGGCGAATTTACACTTAACCGCAAACCTAAAGAATTTACAAGTATTGAGTCATACCTTAAAAAACAAGGCAGATTCAAGCACCTTACGGATGAAGATATAGAGATAATAACGGCTTCCCGTGACAAGAAATGGGAATACATAACAAAGAACTTCAAGTTATAGGAATCGCCTATAATCTATGATAAAAGTATGGTATTGGACAAATCAGGAAATACGTTGTATAATATAAACA
>DEBW01000077.1:10205-27016 GCA_002348905.1 Ruminococcus flavefaciens
TACGACAATGCTCCTTACTACAAGCGTTCATTTGATGAGGCTGGCGTTAAGCCGGAGGACATCAAGACACTCAAAGATATTGAGAAATTCCCTTTCATCAACAAAAAAACTCAGCGTGACACTCAGGGCGTAGGCTCTTTCCTTGGTGAGCTTGCTGCTGTACCTGAGGAAGATGTAGTATTCATCTCGACTTCATCTGGTTCTACCGGCGTTCCTACAATGAGCCCGTTCACAAAGAAGGACTTCGACGAATTTCAGGACACTGAGAGCCGCTGGTTCTGGCAGATAGGAATGAGACCAAATGACCGCTATGTACACGCTCTCAACTTCTCACTCTATGTCGGAGGTCCTGACGTAATAGGCGCTCAGAACCTCGGAGCTTTATGTATCTGGGGCGGTACACTCCCAAGCGAAAGACTTCTTTTCATACTCAAGACCTACAAGCCAACTATCATCTGGACTTCTCCTTCCTACGCATGGCAGCTCGGTGAAAAAGCTCTCAAGGCTGGTTACGATCCGAAGAAGGACTTCAACATCAAGAAGATAATCGTTGCCGGTGAGCTTGGCGGCTCTATCGACGCTACAAGAAAGGCTATCGAGGAAATATGGGGAGCTGAAGTATTCGACTTCTACGGTCTTTCTGATATATTCGGCGCTTGCGCTGCACAGTGCGAATACCATGACGGTCTTCACATCGCTGAGAACCACATCCTCGTTGAAACTGTAGATATCCACACAGGTGAAGTTCTTGAACCAGGTCAGACAGGTGAGCTTGTATTCACAACTCTCCGCAAGCACGCAAGACCTCTCATCCGCTTCAAGACAGGCGATATCGGACGTATCGACACTACAAAGTGCAAATGCGGACGTACTCACGGAAGGATCAGCATCCTCGGCAGAAAGGACGATATGTTCATCGTTTCAGCTGTTAACGTATTCCCAAGCGATATCGAAGCTGTTATCCGTGAGCAGAGCGACCTTACCGGCGAATACCTCATCCGTATCTTTGAGAAGGACTTCACAAGCAAGTATGCAGTTGAAGTTGAGAAGGCATCCGGAGTTTCAAAGGATGACGAAACAGTTGCAGCAGAAGTATCCGCAGCTCTTAAAGCTCGTATCGGCGTTAAGCCTGCAAAGGTAATAGTTCATCCGGACGGCGGACTTAATACACGTTCAGAGCACAAGTCAAGACGTGTTATCGACGAGAGAAATATTGACTACAATATATAATAATGTTATAATATAAGAGATGATTGTAGGGGCTGATGCCTACATCAGCCCGTAAAAATCGGGGCGATGTGGGCATCGCCCCCTACATATTATAGTCACTAATAACTTATTCGATAACGGTGTAGTTATCCGCTGCATTTTCCTTGGTAGCGTGCTCGGTAACGCTGAGCACCTTTACCTTCAGCGGACGCGTACCCATATTTATCTCGATGATATCGCCGACCTTTACGTCGTAAGACGCTCTTGCGACTTTGCCGTTTACGACTATCTTTTCAGCGTCGCAGGCTTCGTTTGCAACGGTGCGGCGTTTGATAAGGCGTGTGACTTTGAGGTATTTATCAAGTCTCATAGTATCCTCCTTCTGAAAAAGGGGCGGAAGATACCGCCCCTTGATATTACTTGTTGATAGATTCCTTGAGAGCCTTGCCTGCCTTGAAAGCTGGTGCCTTGCTTGGAGGGCAAACCATCTTCTCCTTAGTCTTAGGATTGATGCAGGTCTTTTCGCCTCTCTGACGAACCTCGAATGTACCGAAGCCAGTGATAGAAACCTTCTCGCCGTTTACGAGAGCTTCTTCGATAGCTGCGAGTGTAGCTTCGAGAGCGGAAGCAGCGTCTTTCTTAGTGCAGTTAGCTTTATCAGCGATAGAATTGATGAGTTCAGTTTTAGTCATTGTTTTTTTCCTCCGAAATAATTTTCTTAGCCTTATCCCAGTAAATATCAAGCTCCTCGATAGGAAGCTCCTTCATGTCAAAGCCCTCAGCTTTTGTCAGTTCTTCTGTAACAGCAAAGCGTCTGATGAATTTATCAGTAGATGCTTTGAGGGCAAGTTCTGCGTTTACGCCGAGATGTCTTGCAGCATTAACGCAGGAGAAGAGCAGATCGCCCATTTCCTCCTCGATATTTTCTGCATTGCCTTCAGCGACAGCTTTTTCAAGTTCAGCTTTTTCATTGTCTATGCAAGCCATAGCATCGGCAGCATTGCGGAAGTCCACACCTGCCCGCATAGCTCTTTTGCCGACTTTCTGAGCTCGCATGAGTGACGGCAGAGACTTTGCGACCTGTTCAAGGGTATCGGTATAGGTTTCCTGTCCCTTTTCGTCCATTTTAATAGCGTCCCAGTTTTTCAGTACATCCGCAGTAGTATCGGCTTTAACTTCGCCGAAAACGTGTGGATGACGGAGAATGAGCTTTTTGCAGATCTCATCGCATACGTCGTCGAAAACGAAAGAACCCGTTTCCTCCTCGATCCTGCAATGGAAAACGACCTGCAAGAGTACGTCGCCCAATTCTTCTCTGAGCAGAGCAGTATCTTTAAGGTCAATAGCTTCTACAGCCTCGCAGGTCTCCTCGATGAAGTCACTTCTGATAGACTCGTGAGTCTGTTCTCTGTCCCAGGGACAGCCGCCTTCGCTGCGGAGAAGTCTGACGATATCGAGAAGGTCATTGATGTTGTATTTATCCTTTTGCTGATATTCTACCATAGGAAAAGCACTCCTCTAATAATACCCTATATTTCGACAAAAATCAATAAAAAACCACAATATTTTAAGATTCTGCATTTATGTCAAAATGATAGGTGATGAATCAAGAAAATTTGTTTATTTTGATGTTTCAAGAGAATGCCGCACAAAGCTTTCTTTGTGCGGTATCTCGTTATATATGTGTAATTTTATATAGGTCTGTCAACGAAGCCGACCTTGTGATAAACCTTGGAAATGATGCGGCTTGATATTTTCATAGCCTTTTCAGCGCCCTTAGTGTAGCACTCCTTGAGGTAAGCCTTGTCAGAGATAAGGCGGTCGAATTCAGTGCGGACAGGTTCGAGGCTGTCAGCAACAGCTTCACCTACAGCGAGTTTGAAGTCGCCGTAGCCCTTTCCGGCAAATTCAGCCTCGATAGAAGCGTAGTCCTTGCCGGTAACGCATGAGTATATCGACATAAGGTTGTTTATGCCGTCCTTGCCCTCACGGTAAGCAACTTCTGCTTCGCTGTCGGTAACAGCTCTCTTGAATTTGCGGATAATGGTATCCTTATCGTCGAGTATCAGTATGCAAGCGTTAGGGTTCTCGTCAGACTTGGACATTTTCTTTGTCGGATCCTGAAGAGACATTATCTTAGCGCCGACTTCTGTTATGTAAGGCTCAGGGAGCTTGAAGAAGTCGCCGTAGCGCTGATTGAAGCGCTGAGCGATATTTCTTGCGAGTTCAAGGTGCTGTTTCTGGTCAACGCCTACAGGTACGAGGTCTGCGTTATATGCGAGGATATCGGCAGCCATAAGAGACGGGTAGGTGAAAAGACCAGCGTTTACATCGTCAGGATGTTTCTGGCTCTTGTCCTTGAACTGTGTCATACGTGAAAGTTCGCCGAACTGTGTGTTGCAGCAGAGTACCCAGTTGAGGTCAGCGTGGGTATGAGCGTGGCTCTGTATGAAGAGTATGGACTTTTCAGGGTTAATACCGCAAGCCATGAGCAGAGCGTAGCCTGCAAGAGTGTTCTGACGGAGCTTTGCCGGCTCTTGCTTTACAGTGATAGCGTGGAGGTCAGCAACGCAATACATACAATTGTACTCATCCTGGAGAGGTCCCCAGTTTCTTACAGCACCGATGTAGTTGCCGAGAGTGAATGTGCCGGTAGGCTGTATAGCGCTGAATATGAGCTTTTTATCTTCCATTTGAAAAGGACTCCTTATCTGTTCTTCTGAGCTTCAGCTGCATCCTTGAGCTGGCAGTTTCTGAGCTCAGCAAGAACACGCTGATAGAGTACGTATACAGTACGCATCTCAGTCTCTGTCTCAGGGATAACGCCCGGACGGAATTCAGCCTTGTAGATGCCGCCCTTTGTGAGGAGGTATACGAACTGTGTCTTTCCTCTTGGGAGGTCGAACTGCTTTGTAAGCTCAGCCTTTTTAACGAGCTGGCTGGAATTAGCAACGAGGTTGTGAGCAGCCTGTACGAGGTTTCTGTACTTCTGAGAAGCTCCTGTGTACTCGCCGCCGTTGTTGAAGTAGAGGTTAGCAGCGCCGTTGATGAAGCATACCATAGTTGTGAGAACATTGTTAGGCATAGGGATGTCGATAACAACGCCGTAAACGTCATCTCTCTTGAAGCTTCCGTCGAAGAACTTAACAGGGAAGCTGAGAGCCTGTCCTCTTGTCATGAGGTATTTCTGAGTAACTGGATATCTGTCTGTAGTAGCCATGATTAGTATTTCCTTTCAGTTTATAATTTTGATTTATACAGCAATGCCGTATCAGTCGAGCATCTCTCTTGTCATGCGGGCGAGTATTTCCATACCCTTTTCGATCTGCTCGTTTGTAGGTGTTGAGTAGTTGAGGCGGAATGAGTGGCTTACCTCGTTCTCCTTGATGTTGAAGGAGTTGCCCGGAACGACTGCGATCTTGTATTCCTGTACAGCCTTTGTGCAGAAAGCGTTCATGTCGCAGTCATCAGGGAGAGTACACCATATGAAAAGTCCGCCCTGTGGACGTATGTAGCTTATCTTCTTGGAGAAGCCGTTCTCGATATAGCTGCACATGAGGTCGCACTTCTTTCTGTAGATGTCACGGAGCTTGTTGAAGTGAGCTTCACGGTCAACAGTAGTCATGAATCTGTGAGAAACGACCTGTGCCCATATATTTGAGTGAACGTCTGATACCTGCTTGCATACGACTATCTTCTGTATGATAGGAGCAGGAGCAGATACATAGCCTGTTCTGAATCCGGAGGATATGAGCTTTGAGAATGTGCTGGAGTAGATAACTCTGCCCTCAGTATCAAGGCTCTTGATAGTAGGAACGTTCTCGCCGGCAAAGCGGAGTTCACCGTATGGATCGTCTTCGAGGATAATGAAGTCGTACTTGCAGGCAAGCTCGTATACAGCCTTGCGCTTTGCGAGAGACATTGTACGTCCTGTAGGATTCTGGAAGTTAGGTATAAGATAGAGTATCTTAACGTTTGGCTGAGTTTTAAGAGCTTCTTCGAGCTTTTCGATGTTTATGCCGTCGTCGTCCATATCAACGCCAACGAGGTTAACGTTGTAGGAACGGAAAGCATTGAGAGAACCGATAAAGCTTGGAGACTCGCAGAGGAGAGTATCTCCCTCGTTGAGGAGCACCTTACATGAAAGTTCATTAGCCTGCTGACCGCCGGAGGTGATGATAAGGTCATCGAACTCCTTATGGAAGCAGCCCTTCTGTGTCATCCATTCTTTCAGGAATTCACGAAGGGGAGTATAACCCTCAGTAACGCTGTACTGGAGAGCAAGGATAGGGTCATCACGGAGCAGCTCTGCTGATATCTCAGCTATTTTTTCCTTAGGGAAAGCCTCAGGAGCTGGATTTCCTGCTGCGAAGGAAATGACCTCAGGGTCAGCGGTGAATTTAAGTATCTCTCTGATAGCAGAAGCTTTCAGACCGCTGACTTTATCGGAAAATTTATATTCCATAAAGTATGACCAGCCTTTCTATTATGTTTTGCAGCATATTATATATGCCGCATTGACCATTGTCAAAAGTAAAAATGCAATAAGCCAATTAACATTATACCACATTCTGCAATAAACTGCAATAATTTTTTGAAAAATAATCACAAAAATCAATAGTTTTTCCGTTTGAATGGCGATAAAAAGAGCGTTCCGATGCACTCGGAACGCTCAGTATCTATGTTAATTTCTTTTGTTTTATATTTTTATACTGTAGTTGTATTTTCAATGTCCTCTGCTGCGGTAGTATCTTTGGTCATAAAATAGTCTACTGCATTTCCATTTTTTTCGTTTAATAATGAACCTTTTCTGTTGGTGTAATCAATAGTGTCATCATATTCAGAACCAAAGAAACGACCTTTTGATATTCTCCACCTGCCGTCATCGCACTTGCGGAATGTGTAGTTTTCAGCATCTATATAGGTGTGAGCATCTATTGTTCTCTTTTGTATTCTCTCCCATTCAAAGCTGTTCTCTGACACTTCATATGAACGGTTGGAAATTACCTCCGGGGGATTATTGGAATCATCATAAAAAGAGAGTTCACGTTTTTCTGCATACAGCTCACCGTTGTACTCGATCACATCCGGTATCGTTTCATCTGGAGAATTCCTTATAGTGTCACCGTCATTGAAGTCTGAGAGGTCTTCTATTTTATCAATATAAGTCATTATTTCACAGTCCGGAGTCATATACTGTCCGAGATATTCCTTTAATTCGCTGATGCTGCCGTAATGCTCCTTGTTAAGCTTTGTATATGTTATAGGGTAGTATACAGCATCGCCTTCTATTTTTGCGCCGATCCTGTTGTAGTAATCACTGTTGATATCTGCATATGTTTCGCCGTATACCCAGAAATTGATCGCTTCACCATCGGGAGCAAAGTTTTCATAGAAGTTTACCTGTACCCAGCCGTCGTATACAGCGGAATACTCCTCAAATAAAGCCTTCATCTCGTCCTCGGAAAGCATAGCAGAAACTTCTGTAGCAGCTTCTGTTGCTTCTTCTGTGACTGCTTCTGTAGGTGCTTCTGAGACCACTCTTTCCTCTACCTGTGTTGACTGACCTCTGCCGGCTGAAAAATTATTGTTCATGAATGCGACAGTGCCTGCGCCGCCGAGGAGTAAAACAATAGCTGCTGCTGTGCAAAGCGGCTTGTACCATTTCGGACGGCTGTATTTCTCAACGCCGAAAGTCATTGTATCGTTGCTGTTTCCTGTTGATCTTCCTGCTTTTTCCATTTTGCTGTTATATTTCTTTTCGCTCATTTCAAATACCCTCTTTTTAGTTTCTTCGTTATCGTTTGTAAATGGGACGAGTTCTTCAATGATATCATCATCGGCATTTTTCAGTATATCAAGATCATTCTTTTTCATATAGCATCCTCCTTTATACCTCTTTTGGCAAGTGCTTCTTTCAGCTTGTCGGCAGCACGTTTGCATCTCATTCGTACTCCCGAAGGTTTCATTGAAAGAATATCTGCTATCTGATGTGATGTTTTTTTGTAGTAGAACTTCTGGATAATTATGGTAGAATCAGGTTCGCCTAAAGCTTTTATACATTCTATAAGTATCCGTCTGAGTTCTGACTTTTCGCTTTCTTCTTCGATGTTTTCGCCCGAACTTATCTCCGGTACGTTTTCATCATCGACAGAAAAGACAGTGCCGTTATCTTTTGATAATTTCCTGAAGCGGTCGATACATCTGCGCTTTGCGATAGTGCCGATATATCCTTTCATATCGCCTTTAGTGTATTCAACACTGAAACTGAAAAATACTTCTGCGAAGATATCGCTTATACATTCCTCGATATCTTCGTTTGAATAACTGCGAAGACGGTTGAACGCAATCGCACAGACGTAGCTGTAATATTCATTGAAAAGCATTTCGTGCGCTTCTCTTGTTGATTTTTGAAGCAGTAAACTGTACTCTGCGCCTGTCACCGTTTTCCCTCCATTTTATTATTATTGTTATTATTAAAGCTTCCATGGTTGCCTGAGACAGCACCGTGCAGATTTTCTGTACGCTGTTGCCTTTCACTATATACATTCGACGGGTATTTTTAAAGTGTCACAAAAATCTGAAAAATTTTTTTCAGGATATAAGCATACCACATATTTTTTTATTCTGCAACATATTTTTATAAAAAAACAAATATCTAAGGAGCAACATATGAAAAAGCAGAATTTCCTCAAAGGTTCGATAATACTTATGGTTTCGGCGGTACTTGCGAAAGGCTTCGGAGCGCTGTTCAAGATACCTCTTACAAATATGCTCGGCGGAGTGGGAATGAGCTATTTCAGCTGTGCTTACAGCCTATTTCTTCCGGTATATGCTCTTACGGTGACCGGACTTTCCTCTGCTGTTGCACGTATGACGGCGAGGAGTGCTGCTCTTGGGATGTACGGCAATATCCGCCGGATACGCTTTACGGCTCTGCTGATATTTTCGGCTGCCGGACTTGCCGGAAGTCTGGGAGTATATCTTCTTTCGGGAACGTTCAGCCGCATTTCTATGGGCGGTACAGAGGCAGCTCCGGCAATGATGATGATAGCTCCGGCGGTATTTTTCGGATGTATCACAGCGGTCGAGCGTGGATATTACGAGGGTATGAGCAATATGTACCCTACGGCGTTATCTCAGGCGGTCGAGGGAGCTGTAAAGGTAGCTGCCGGACTTTTACTCTGCCGGTATGTTGATTCTCACGGCAGTACGATAATGTCGTATTTCCCGAAAATCTCAGACGTAAGATCACTTTCGGCTGCTGCCGGTATTCTCGGCGTGACCGTATCTTCTGTTGGAGCTGCCTTGTTTTTTATGGTACTTGCTCTTTTCAGAAAGAAAACTTCCGGAAGTGAAAGCCATATGCAAAGTCATCGTGAAATAGCAAAGGAGCTTACTCTCACAGCTTTGCCGGTGGGAGTAAGCTCGGTCGTTACGAATCTTACAGCAATGGTGGATATGTGGACTATCATCGGCTGTATAGCGCATTTTGGCTATAATAAGCCTTTGCTAGTCGGGATAGCAGGGGAGGATGTTCCGAATTTTGTTTACGGCTCGTTTGCAGGAATAGCACTGACGGTATTCAACCTTGTGCCATCCGTGACGAATATGCTCGGAAAAGGAGCTTTGCCATGTATCACCTCAGCATGGGCAGAAAATGACAAAAATGCTCTTGAAGCCGGTACATATCAGGCTCTTGTAACGTCTGCGCTCCTTTCAGTGCCGGCAGCTTTCGGAATTGGTGTGCTTGCTCCTGAGATACTCGGACTTCTTTTTCCGCTTCAAAGCGACGAGGTGCAGATATGTATAATGCCTTTGCGCCTGCTGATGCCGGGAATGGTGTGTCTTTGCGTGTCTTTTCCGCTGTTCAGTATGTTGCAGGCGGTCGGACGTACTTCTGCTCCGCTGAAAATAATGCTTGCCGGTACTGCCGTAAAGCTGCTGGGAAATATTTCTCTTGTGCCGTTTTTCGGAGCTGACGGAGCTGCACTGGCAACGTCTTTGTGCTATGCGGTCATACTTTGCCTTGCTCTGACTGCGTATATACGTGTATCGGGAGTAAAAATAAAGGCTGTACCGTTTTTGGAAGTGTTCTATGCCGGAGCAATGTGCGGCGGAGGTGCATATCTCACCATAGGAATATGCCGCAGACTTGGAATTTACGGAGTATCTTCGGCTATACCTGCAATAGCTGCCGGAGCAGTTCTATACATAATTTCGGTAAGTCTGCTTTCAGTCCGCAGAAAGCGTGATGCTCTGCCTTGTATCAGATGAAAATGAAAAAGCCGCCATATCAGGCGGCTTTAGTTTAATCTTCGCTGTCGTCAATAATCGTTTTTACTGTTTCGTCAGATTCAGCAGCAGATGTCTCAGCCTCTGTAGTTTCAGCAGAAGTTTCGGCTGCTGTAGTCTCGGCAGGAGCTTCGCTTGTCTCAGCTGCGGTTGTAGGCTCAGTGTCAGCAGGGTTGAGCTGGAGTATATCCTCAGCAGTAACGTCTACCTTGATAACGTTTGACTTGTCGTGCTCATCGTCCTGAGATGGGAAGAAGCATACAGTAAAGTTTTCCTTGTCCTTGTCAACGATGAATCCACCTATTATACCTGAGAAGCTGCCCTTTGCAGGTACTGTGAACTGATCGCCTGCATAGTTAGCGAGGTGCTTTGTTGCGTAGAGCTGTGTGCGGACATCAAAGTGAGCTTCGGTCTTATCACTGAAAAGGATATAGAAGTTATTGATAGTTGTGAGTTCGTACTCTAATTCAGTATCGTTGTTGATAGTTACGTCAAGGTAGATATATCTTCCGCCCTTGTCGTTCTTCATGCCGGAGTCGATAACTCTGTTGAGCACGAATGCAGTCTCATTTGCGCTTGCCTCCTGTGAGATATTTGCAGATACCTCGTTATCTGCAAGACCTTCGAGTTTACCGTCAACGCTTTTCTTTTTAGTTTCAGGTACAAATGTACTGCTTATTGAAGTATCGCTGTTTTTGCTGGAACAGCTTACAGCTGCCGCTGAAAAGGTCATGACTGCGGCTAAAAGTAAAGCGGCTAATCTATATTTTCTCATTGTATGAGCCTCCGTTCAAATTAAAGAATGTAATATATAGTATATCACAATTCAGGCGCATATGTCAAGTGAAAGAAAAACGGCTGTCCGCAATGGACAGCCGTAATACTTCTGTATCTGATTATTCAGCAGAAGGAGCGCCTACAGGACAAACACCTGCACAAGCACCGCACTCAACGCAAGCATCAGCGTCGATAACGTACTTGCCGTCACCCTCAGAAATAGCGCTTACTGGACACTCGCCAGCGCAAGCACCACAGCTAACGCAATCGTCAGAAATTTTATATGCCATAACTAAAGCACCTCCGTAATTATTTGGAAGAAAACACTTCCACATTGATTTAATTGTAGCATAAATCCACAAAAAATCAAGAGTTTTATGTTAGCTATAACTTACAACAATAACGGAAAATAGACAAAAACTATATACCCTTATATAACTTAGACATTTGTCAGTGTGAAATTTGATATATGTATTTGATGAAAAATCACTGTTGCACTTATTAAAGAAAAGTGGTATAATTTAGTAATAAACAGAAAGGAGATAACTATGGACAGATCAAAAAAATACATTGCTGGACTTTCTGCCGCTCTTCTCATGCTTTCATGCGGAGTTTCGTGCAGTGAAAAGGCAGAAGAACCCGTGGAGGAAATACCGGAAGTTACCGAGGAAACTACCGAGGCTAAAAGAGATATCGACATAAACGGTCAGACTATCGTATGGCTCGCTGACTACGACCTCAACCCTTCTGCCGGAGCAGAACGTTCTGTTGCGCTTTCGCTTTTTGAGGAAGTATACGGTGCAAAGGTGAAATTCGTACCGGTAGATTCTTCCGGAAAGTATGACAAGCTCGTAAGCATGGTGAACTCCGGTGAAGACGTTGATATGTTTCCGTATGAGCCGGAAGCTTTTCCGTCGGGTATGCTCAACAACCTTTATGAGCCTCTCGATCCTTATTTTGATATAATGGAAACTGACGGAGAACTCTGGAAGGGAATGACGAGCGTTATAGATTCTTTTGCGTACAACGGTCAGCACTTTGTTGTGCCGTATGCGCTGAAAGACGTTCAGATACTTACATACAGCCGTCAGCTTGTTAAAGACAATGGACTTGACGATCCGTATGAGCTTTATAAAGCCGGTAAATGGGACTGGGCTGCATTTACTGCTATGATGGATAAGTTCGTTGCATCTGCTCCTGAGGGTACGACACGCTATGGAATAAAGGGAAGTTTCGGTCAGGCTCTCAGACAGTCTACAGGAAGCACTGCTGTGAAGTATGACGGCACAAAGTTTGAGAACAATCTTAATGATCCTATGATAGAAAAGGCTGAGAATTTAATGAAAGACCTCTCAGCAAGAAGAATTTATGTGCCGGGATATGATATTTCCTATCCTTCCGATAATTCAACGCTTTTCTTTGCTATGGGAAGCTGGACTCTCGGTGCTTCAAATGCCAAGAATCAGGGTAAGGATATAATGGCTGTGCCTTTCCCGAATGAAACGGCTGACAATAATTTCTATGTGACCTGCGGTGTTGATGCAAAAATGCTGGTCAGAAATTCTACTAAGGGCGAAGCTGTTGCGGCTTACCTCAAATGTGAGCGTATTGCCCAGACTCAGCCGCAGTACAGGAGCGAAGCCAAGAATAAGGCTATGCAGGGCAGGGAATTTGTATCAGAGGAGCAGTATAACGCCCTGAGAAACTATATGGATACTGCCAGTGTAAAGCCTGTATTTGACTTCGGATACGGCATGGGCGGAAAAATGTACGGCGAGGGAGACTATACCTTCGCTACAAGAGGCGTTATGAACAAGCTGGATTCAACTCTCCTTGACGGTGATCCTGCTGCTGATTCATGGGCTGCTCTCCGTGACCATTGCAGCGGTATCGTTGATTCTGAGATCGCCCTTTATAATAAGTAAGCACAAAGCGGATACGGCGCAATTATGAGGTCACTCGCAAATCAACGTCGATCCACCTATTATCTATAGTAAAAGTAAATGATGTTACCCTGTGCAAATCCCACTTTATCAATAATATCTTGAAAAACTGTAAATGATGCACAAGTAAAAACGAACATTTACAGCAATGTGTAAAAAATTTCTTAAAATACGTGACATTTCATTGAGCCTGTGATATAATTATGCTTAGAACAGCATCTTCTTTAAATATATAATATAGATACAGGAAGGAAAAAGAAATGGACAATTACAATCCTCAAAGACGCAGAAGACGAGTTTCAAGAAAAGTGCTCCGCCGCCGTCAGCTTGCCGGACTGGCTGGTATCGCTTTGATAGTTCTCATCTTCGTTATAATAGTTGCAAACGCTTGCAGTGACAAGGGCGAAAACAAAAAAGCCGGAAAATCCACTGAAACTACAACTGCTGCAACTACAGTTGAAACTACTACCCAGACAGTTATTGAAACAACAACAGTTCCCGTAACTACCGAAAATCCAAAGGCTTCAAACGTTAAGCTCTCTACCCGTGAGCTGTTCCTTGATGTCGGCGAGGTCGGCGTATCTATGATACAGAGCTACCCTGATGCCGGTACAACAGAGGCTAACGAGGTATGGAAATCTATGGACGACAGCATAGCTTCCGTTGATAGGTACGGCTATGTTACAGGCGTTTCACAGGGCGAGACTTTCATTATCCTCAGCTTCAGCAACTATCCTGATATCGAGATAGAGATAAAGGTACACGTTGCAGGCGGCGGTACTGTTGCAGCAGGCGCTTCTACAGACGCAGCAGGTACTACCTCAAAAGCTTCTGATACCACTACTACTGCTGCTACAGCGGCAGCAGCTGGTATTGCGGCTCTCCCGAACTCAAAACCTACAGTATGAACACCTGTGGTGCCGGATATGTATGTCCGGCACCTTTTTTTATAAAAATAAGAAAAAATATGCGAAAACACTTGATTTTTCTTTTTTTGCGTGTTATAATAGGTATGATGATAGTTAGACTAAAGACCGGAAACTTCCGGTCTTTCGTATTGTAACAGGGATTTTACTCCCTGCCGGCTATTACGTAACTATGTATACCGAAAGGAGATTTCCGGATGAAGCTTAAAAAATTCGGAGGAACTGAGAAAAAAGTCTACGACCTTGTCAAGCCTATTACAGATGAGCTTGGCTACTACCTCTGGGATGTGTCTTATGTCAAGGAAGGTGCAATGTGGTATCTTCGTATCTTTATCGACAGAGACGAGGGGATAACTATCGACGACTGCGAAAAGGTCACTGAACCTGTAAACGCTGTGCTTGACGAGGCTGATCCTATACCTCAGAGCTACCTGCTTGAAGTCGGTTCTGCCGGTCTTGAAAGAGAACTCCTCAAAGAGGATCACTTCGAGGTCTGTCAGGGCGATAAGGTGAGAGTCCGCCTTATCAGAAGTATCGACGGCGAAAAAGAGTTCTGCGCTTACCTTAAAGGTGCTGATAAGAATGAACTTACTGTCGCTGACGAGGACGGTAACGAGCGTACCATCAAGCTGGAAGATATAGCCTTCGTAAAGCTTTGGTTCGATTTCGACTGATGCCGGCGGCTGGGTATAATAATAAACATTGTTAATATAATTTAAACGGAGGAAAATATAATGGAAAACTTTTTCGACGCACTCAAGATGCTCGGTGAGGAAAACAGCGTTGAGACTGAACTTCTTGTTGAGAAGGTGAAGTCTGCGATGTTAAAGGCTGCTAAAAGAGCCTATCCACACAGCGAGGACAGAATCAGAGTCGATATTGACCTTGCAAAGAAAAAATTTGCTATGTACATCGCTCAGGAAATAATCCCCGATCAGCCTTTTGATGAGAACGAAATAAATATTGATGTCGCTAAGACTATTGATCCTAATGCTGTAGTCGGCGGTACTATATTAAAAGAGATCGACATCTCAAAGCTCGGAAGAATGGCTGCTCTTTCAGCTAAGCAGTCTATAAAGGGCGACCTCAGAGAGATCAACCGTGAGCAGATGCTCAGCAAGTTCGAGCAGAAGGAACATGACTGCATCACTGCTACTGTTTCTCAGATAGAGCCTGGCAGAGGTACTGTAACTGTTGTATATGAGGGTACTGAACTTTATCTCTTCAAGAATGAGCAGATACCAGGCGAGGAACTCGTTGAGGGCAGACCTGTAAAGGTTTATATCACTGGCATCGTAGGCAAGACAAAGAAGCCTATCGTTAAGATATCACGTACTGACAAGTACCTTGTAAAGCGTCTCTTTGAACTTGCTGTTCCTGAGATATATGACGGCATCGTTGAAGTAAAGGCTATATCCCGTGAAGCTGGTTCACGTACAAAGATAGCTGTATGGTCTAAGGATCCTAACGTTGACGCTGTAGGCGCTTGCATAGGACCTCAGAGGTCAAGAATAACTGCTGTTGTAAATGAACTCAACGGCGAAAAGATCGACATTATCCCATGGAGTGAAAAGACTGAGGAATTTATCGCAAGAGCTCTTGCTCCTGCTCAGGTACTCAAGACTGTTATCACCTCCGAGGAGGAAAAGACCTGCACAGTTATCGTTCAGAACAATCAGCTCTCACTTGCTATCGGCAATAAGGGACAGAATGCTAAGCTCGCTGCTAAGCTCACAAGCTTCAAGATAGACATAAAGCCTCAGTTTGATACTATCACAGGTGAGGCTGCTCCTGAACTCAGCGATGATTTCGTTGTACCAGTAAGCGAGACTGCTGCTGAGGAGGAAGTTCAGGCTGAGACAACTGAAACTCCTGCTGAAACAACAGAGGCTGTTGAAGCGCCGGCTGCTGAGACTACAGAAGCTCCTGCTGAGAACGCTGAGACAGAAAACGCTGCTACTGAGGAATAATTATGAAACCTAAAAAGATCCCCATGAGAATGTGTCTCGGCTGCAATGAGATGAAGCCCAAAAAGGAACTTCTCCGTGTCGTTAAGTCTCCTGAGGGCGAGATAAGCCTTGACTTCGTCGGAAAGGCTAACGGCAGAGGCGCTTATATATGCAAAAGCACCGAATGTTTCGAGAAGGCAAGAAAAGCCCGCAGATTCGAGAAGAATTTCTCATGTAAGATAGACGAGAGCGTTTATGAGGTGATGGCTGATGAACTCAGAAAAGAAACGGAAAACTGCTGACCTGCTGACTATCTGCATCAAAGCAGGCAAGACGGTCAAGGGCTTCGACAGCTCTATGGATGCTGTTAAAGAAGGCAAGGCTTTCTGTGTGCTTACCGCTTCGGATGCTTCACCCAAAACTGTAAAGGAAGTCGATTTCGTCTGCGGAAAGTATGAGGTCACGGTGCTCGCCACTGAGCTTGAAAAGGCTGAAATGGCTCGCCTCTGCGGCAAGGAAACTGCTGTTATAGCGGTATGCGACAAGGGTTTCGCTGACGGATTCATAAAGAAGATACAAAAATAACACCTCAAAAGTGTTGACATATATTACCGGTCTTGCACCAAAAGCAAAATCAAACGCTGCTTTTCTGCGGCTAAGTTAATGGAGGTACTGCAACATATGGCAAAAAAAATAAAGCTGAGCGACGCTGCGAAGGATCTTAATATCACTTCACAGGAGCTTATTGATTTTTTCACCGAAAAGGGTGATAACAAGAAGAGAGCTGCTTCATCAACTCTTACTGAAGAGGAAATGAATGCTGTCCTTGAACACTATACCAAGGCTAACGAGGTAAAGAACTTTGACGAGTACTTCGCTTCAAAGAATGAGCCAAAGCCTGAGATAAAGCAGGTAAAGGAAGAACCTAAGGCTGAAAAGAAGCCTAAGACTGAGAAAAAGCCGGCTGACAAATCTGCAAAGCCTGCACCTAAGAAGGAAGAAAAGAAGTCTGCACCGGAAAAGAAGCAGGAGACCAAGCCTGCTGAACAGCCTAAGGCTGAAAAGAAGCCGGAAGCTCCTAAGGCTGAACCTGTCAAGGCTGCTGAGCCTGCAAAGACTGAGCCTGTAAAGGCTGCTGAACCTGCAAAGGCTCCTGCTGCCTCTGAGGAAAAGAAAAACGACAAGAAGAAAAATGATAAGAAGAAGGAGCAGGTCAAGGCTCGTGACAGAGGCGAAAGTTCAAAGCTCAACTACAACTTCTCTTCCGAGACAGCTACTACTGCTACTCAGAGACGTACAGTTGATACTCGTGGAAGCTATGTTGACCTCGACAAGTACAACGAGAGATACGACCAGATGGCTTCTTCCAATAATAAGCACGGCGGCGAGAACTACAGCTCCAAGAAGCAGAAGATAAATCAGAAGTCTGCTCAGAGAAACCGTCAGCAGTTCAGCAAGAAGGAGTCCGAGGCTGAAAAGCTCAAGAGACTTGAACTTGAACGTGCAAGAAAACAGCAGCTCAAGGTAATGATACCTGAAACTATCACTGTAGGCGAGCTTGCTGCAAGACTTAAAGCTACTGCTACCGATGTTATCAAGAAGCTCATGGGACTCGGCGTTATGGCTTCTATCAATCAGGAGATAGACTTCGATACTGCTTCACTCGTTGCTGAGGAAATGGGTGCAAAGGTAGAGAAGGAAGTTATCGTTAC
>DEBW01000077.1:27117-44688 GCA_002348905.1 Ruminococcus flavefaciens
GTTGACCATGGTAAAACATCTCTCCTTGATGCTATCAGAAAGACTCAGGTTACTGCTGATGAGGCAGGTGGAATCACACAGCATATCGGTGCTTATCAGGTACAGGTAAACGGTCAGGACATCACTTTCCTTGATACTCCTGGTCATGAGGCTTTCACTTCCATGAGAGCAAGAGGTGCTAATATCACTGATATCGCTATCCTCGTTGTTGCTGCTGACGACGGTATCATGCCGCAGACTGTTGAGTCTATCAACCACGCTAAGTCCGCAGGCGTACAGATAATCGTTGCTATAAACAAGATGGATAAAGAGGGCGCAAACCCTGACAAGATAAAGGAAGAACTCACAAAGTACGACCTCGTTTGCGAGGACTGGGGCGGAGACGTTATCTGTGTACCGGTTTCTGCAAAGACAGGTGAGGGTATAGATGAACTTCTCGAAAATGTACTCCTCGTTGCTGAGGTTCAGGAGCTTAAAGCTAACCCTGACCGTCTTGCAAAGGGTACTGTTATCGAAGCTCGCCTTGATAAGGGCAGAGGTCCTATCGCTACTCTCCTTGTACAGAACGGTACTCTCAAGCAGGGCGATGTTCTTATCGCAGGTACTGCTGTAGGCCGTGTAAGAGTTATGACAAACGACAAGGGCAGAACTGTAAAGAGCGCTGGTCCGTCCGTTCCTGTTGAGATCACAGGTCTTGCAGAAGTTCCGAGTGCAGGCGATATCTTCAACGCTGTTGAGGATGAAAGACTTGCCCGTGAACTCGTTGAGCAGAGAAAGCATGAGCAGAAGCAGGAGCAGTTCAACCAGTACCGCAAGGTAACTCTTGACAACCTCTTTAGCCAGATCGCTGAGGGTGAGATAAAGGAACTTCCAGTCATCGTAAAGGCTGACGTTCAGGGTTCTGTTGAAGCTGTAAAGCAGTCTCTCGAAAAGCTTTCCAACAATGAGGTAAGAGTAAGAGTTATCCACGGCGCTGTTGGTGCTGTAAAGGAGAGCGACGTTATGCTCGCAGCAGCTTCAAACGCTATCATCGTAGGCTTCAATGTACGTCCTGATCCTGTTGCTGCTGAGAATGCTGCCCGTGACGGCGTTGATATCCGTCTCTACCGTATCATCTACGATGCTATCGAGGAGATAACAACTGCTATGAAGGGTATGCTCGCTCCTAAGTTCCGTGATGTTGAGCTTGGAAGAGCTGAGGTACGTCAGGTATACAAGATATCCAACGTTGGTATGGTTGCCGGAAGCTACGTTCTCAACGGCAAGGTAACAAGAGGCTGCCAGATACGTGTTGTACGTGACGGTATCATCATCGCTGACGACAAGATATCCGGTCTCAAGCGTTTCAAGGACGATGCTAAGGAGGTCGCTGAGGGTTACGAGTGCGGTATCAGCCTCGAAAAGTTCAGCGATGTTAAGGAAGGCGATATCTTCGAGGCTTACACAGTCGAGGAGTACCGTGAGGACTAAGCACGTATTCAATGCATAATGCATGATCCGCATCGTAATTAAAAGTGTACCTTCGGTATGGTCTGAAAATCATATCTCAGACCATCTCCGTAAGGTGATACATCAATTATGCATTTTGCATCCCTGATTATTAATAATGAAGCCACAAGACTTTAAAGGAGGTAAAAATTATGGATGAAGAGAGAATGAGCAACGCTGATATGATCCAGTACTGCGATGAAGCATTGGCATGGGAAGATTTCGGCCCGATAGACATATTCTTTTTCGAGTCTGTGAAAAAAATACTCCTTGGTCAGTGCAGCCCTATTGAGATAGAGGAAAACTTCCCCAATGACCTCATGGGCGTTGAAAGACCGGTGAGAGATATCGAGCTTGAACCGGAATACGATAAGTTTGCTGACATATACTATGAAGAGGGCGATGATGATCTGCCCGACTATTCAAAGGTGGAATCCGATGTTGACAAGCCTGCCGGCGAGTACTTCGACGAACAGAAGAGCGAAAGCGGCAAGAAGGAAGGACATTCCGAAAGCGGCGGCGTTGGATTCACTATCAAACTTTGACCTATATGAAAGGATTATAATGCCTAATTTTAAAAATAGCCGTATGGCAGAGGATATAAAGAGAGAAATGACTGCTATCCTCCGTGAACTGAAAGATCCACGCATCGACAAGATGCTTACTATCGTAAGAGCTGATCTTTCGGGGGATATGTCGAACTGCAAGATATATGTGTCAAGCCTTGAAGGTATGGAGCGCACTAAGGAGTCCGTTGCAGGACTTAAAAGTGCTGCCGGCTTTATCAGACGAGAGCTTTTCCACAGACTTAAAATGAGAAAGTCTCCGGAACTGACTTTCATTGCTGATAATTCCATTGAGCGCAGTGCTGAGATAAGCAAGAAGCTCAATGATCTGCTCTGAGTAATACCGTAATATCCCGAAACGAGGTGCATTATGTTTATTGGCTACAGCGAGACAGAAACTTTTCTCAGGAATTGCAGGGATGCTGTTATCATAACTCACCAGAGCCCTGACGGCGATTGTATCGGCGCAGGATTCGGTCTGAAAGACATTCTTGCAGAACTGGGTATACGCAGCAGAGTTATTTGCAGCGATGAGTTCCCAAAACGCTATAACTTTATGACAAGTACAGGCGCAGGTGAGGATTTTGAGCCTGAGGCAATTATTGCCGTTGATATCGCAGATCCTAAGCTCATGGGAAAATATGAGGAAATATACGGCACTAAGGTACAGCTGTGTATCGACCACCATGAATCCAATAAGAATTACGCTGAAAAGACACTTCTCCGTGAAAAGGCAACAGCGACCTGCGAGATAATATACGATATTGCTAAGTATATGGGCGTGACTATCACAAAGCACTGTGCTATGTGCCTTTATACCGGCATCGCTACCGATTCCGGCTGTTTCCGTTATGACTGTACTACTCCGAGAGCCCATGAGATAGCCGCTGAGATGAAGCGGAGCTATGACATTAATTTTGCTAAGATAAACCGTTATATGTTCGAGGTGAAATCCCTCGGACGCATTAAGCTTGAAGCTAAGGTGACCGAACTTATGGAGGAGCATCTTGGCGGTAAACTGGCTGTTATTGCCGTTACTCAGGATATGATGAAGGAGCTGAAAATAACTCCGGACGAGCTTGAGGGCTTCGCTCCGCTGACGATACAGCTCGAAAATACAGAAGTAGGCATACTTATGCGTGAGCGTGAGCCGAATGTGTTCAAATGCTCATTCAGGTCGGCTGACCAGGTGAATGTATCAGCGATATGTCAGACTGTCGGCGGAGGCGGTCACGCTAAGGCTGCCGGCTGTATGATAGAGGGAAGCCTTGAAGATGCTAAGGCTTACCTTATAAATGCTGTAAGAAAGGCGCTTGGAGAATGAACGGCATACTATGTGTAAATAAGCCTGCCGGTTTTACGTCCTTTGACGTTGTTGCAAAGCTGAGAGGCATACTCCAGACACGCAAACTCGGTCACGGCGGAACTTTAGACCCTATGGCGACCGGTGTACTGCCGGTATTCGTTGGCAATTCAACTAAAGCCTGCGATATCATGCCGGATAATACCAAAAGCTACCGTGCCGGATTCAGACTTGGTGAGGTGACTGATACTCAGGATGTCACCGGAGAAGTGCTGTCAAGGTCGGATATGGCTGTAAGCGAGGATATGCTCCGTGAGACTGTACCGCATTTCGTGGGAAATATAATGCAGCTCCCGCCTATGTATTCGGCTGTTCAGGTGAACGGTCAGAGACTTTACGACCTTGCAAGAAAAGGTGTTGAGGTCGAGCGTGAAGCCCGTGAGATACAGGTCAGCAGCATAGACATTATCAGCTATGACGCTGAAAAACGTGAGGGCGTACTTGATATCGCCTGCGGTAAAGGTACATATATCCGCACTATCATCAATGATATAGGTGAGAAGCTCGGCTGCGGAGGTATAATGACATCTCTCGTCAGAACAAGCTCAGGCGGATTTACTCTCGCCGACTGCTTTACCTTTGAACAGATACAGCAGGCAAAGGACGAGGACAGGCTCGAAGAACTGATACTCCCAATAGAGAGAGTATTCGCAAAGCTGCCGAAACTGCGCCTTAACGATGCTCAGACACGTATGTACCGCAATGGCGTAAAGCTTGACCTTAAACGTGTATACAACATAAAGCAGGGCGTGACCGACTATGCTGTTTTCGGCAATGACGGAAAATTCATCGGTACGGCTCTTGCTGATTTTGAAAATGATATTCTTCGGGTGGCGAAGAACCTTGCATGAGGTGAAATAATGGCACATAATAAAACAGCTGTCGCTCTCGGACTCTTTGACGGAGTTCACAACGGGCACAGGGCTGTGATAAGCAAGGCTGCGGCTATGGCTGAAAAAGGCTTCATACCGGCAGTATTCACTTTTCGCTGTGAAACTCTTGCTGTTAAGCAGGGCAGAAGCATACAGTACATCTACAGTGACAGCTTCAAGGAAAAGCTGCTCCGTGGACTTGGCGCTGTACAGGTCTGCTGTGAGGACTTTTCTGCTGTAAAGGATATGTCCGGAGATGAATTTGTAAGGGAGATACTGCTGAAAAAGCTGAATGCAGGTCATGCTGTATGCGGACGGGACTTCCGCTTCGGAAAAAACGCTTCCTGCGGTGTCAGCGAGCTTTCGGAGCTTTGCTGCAAGTACGGCATAATACTTGATACTGCCGAGGATGTTGTCTGCGGCGGCGAGAACGTTTCTTCAAGACGTATACGTGAACTGCTGACAGAAGGCGATATACCGGCGGCTGAGAATCTTCTCGGCGGAAGGTACACCATAAGCGGCGTTATCACTGACGGCAACCACATCGGCAGAACTATCGACTTCCCGACAATAAATCAGAATTTCGGCAGGTGTCAGCTCGTGCCACGCTTCGGAGTTTACTCCTCAGAGGTGGATATTGATGGTACAACTTACAAGGCTGTTACAAATATCGGCGTAAAGCCTACTATCGCAGGTGAACGTGCTCCGCTTGCGGAGACACATATACTCGGTTTCAGCGGCGACCTCTACGGGCGTGAGCTTGAAACAAGAATTACCGGCTTCATTCGTCCTGAGCAGAAATTTGACTCTCTTGATGACCTAAAGCGGCAAATATCGGCGGATATAATCTCAGCAAAGTCACAAACATGAAAAGTTCGTTTCACTTTCACGGCATTATCACATATAAATACTATCATTGTATTGCTCAGGATATGTTCTGAGAGTAATAATGCTATGCCTGTTGTCAGGCAGTATAATATTCAGGAGGGTATGACCTTATGATAGAGGTAAAAAACCTTACTAAGCGTTACGGCGACAAGCGTGCCGTGAACGATATCAGCTTCTCGGTCGGAAAAGGCGAGATACTCGGCTTTCTCGGTCCTAACGGAGCTGGAAAATCAACTACTATGAATATGCTGACCGGATATATCTCATCTACTTCCGGTCAAATTCTCATCAACGGCGTGGATATACTCGAAGATCCTATCAAGGCTAAGGCTAATATAGGCTACCTTCCGGAAATTCCGCCTCTGTATGTGGACATGACTGTTGACGGCTACCTCAACTTCATGTATGACCTCAAAAAGTGCAAGATATCAAGAAAAGCTCACCTCGAAGAAGTATGCAATCTCTGTCAGATATCCGGTGTAAGAAACCGTCTTATCCGCAATCTTTCAAAGGGTTATAAGCAGAGAGTTGGTCTTGCACAGGCACTTATCAACAATCCGCCTGTACTTATCCTCGATGAGCCGACAGTTGGTCTTGATCCTAATCAGATAATCGAGATACGTACTCTTATCAAAAAGCTCGGCAAGAAACATACAGTTATCCTTTCATCTCATATACTTCCTGAGATACAGGCTGTGTGCGACCGTATAATCATCATAAACAAGGGTGTAGTAGCCGCTGACGGTACTGCTGAGGAGATAGCTACTCACCTCACAAACGAGCATAAAATGACTATCCGTATCGAAGGCTCTACTCATACCGCTGCCGATAAGAAGGAGATAGTCGAGGCTATCAAGGGTATAGACGGCATAAAGTACGTCCGTGCTGATATGGAGCGTGAAAAGGGCATCTATGACTATGATGTGGAGGCTGATGAGAACGTTGATATCCGCCGTGCGCTCAATACTCTCTGCCGTGAAAGAGAATGGAACATACTCATGCTCCAGCTCTCAGCTATGACTCTTGAAGATATCTTCCTCAAGATCACTATGGGCGATGAAGTCATCGCAAAGGAAAAGGCTGCTGAAATGGGCAGAAAGCCTGAGAATACAGCTCCTAAGTTCAGCCTTGATATCAAGGACGGCGAGCTTGTGGCTACAGAAGTCGAGAAGGAAGAAAAGCTCCTTGTTGACCAGTCTTTTGACGATGATGATGAAAATAATGAAGGAGGCGAGAAGTAATGGGTGCTATATACAGACGTGAAATGGGCGCTTTCTTTACTTCCGGCGCTGCATACGTTTTCCTGACGGTGTTCACACTGCTTTCAGGCGTGTTCTTTTTCTTCGGTGTTATCGGTTCAGGTACTACCGAGACATCAAATATGTTCAGCTCGATGTTCATGGTCGTGCTGTTCCTCATACCTATCCTTACCATGAAGCTCCTCAGTGAGGAGAAGAAAAACCGTACAGATCAGGGACTCCTTACAGCTCCTATAGGTCTGTGGTCTATCGTAATGGGCAAATACCTCGCAGCTCTCACACTTTTTATACTCGCTGAGAGTGTTGTATTCATATACTCTATAATACTTGCCTACCTCGGAAACGTTGTATGGTCTACGCTTTTAGGCAACTACTTCGCAATGCTTTTCCTCGGCTCGGCATTTATCGCAGTGGGACTTTTCATCTCCTCACTCACAGAGAACCAGATGGCATCAGCTGTTGTGAGCATGGTCGCACTCTTTGTGCTCTACCTCTTTGATTCACTTGCTGCCAGCGTATCCATTGAGGCAGTTAAGAAAGTAATGCTCATGTTCTCATTCTATTCAAGATACCTTGAATTTACTCAGGGTGTGTTCAACCTCACAAGCGTCGTATTCTTCGTAAGCGTTGCATTTGTATTCAACTTCCTTACTGTAAGGGTACTCGATAAGAGACGCTGGGGTTGATAGAGAAAGGAAGGTTCTTTACAGATGAGTAAACAGAATAAAGAAGATATCGAAAAAGTTTCTGATACTGCGGCTGTCAATGAAAAGAAGTCTGCCGGCGGTTTCGGTAAAAAACTTAAATACGGCTCAATGTCAGCAGCCGTAATGGTACTTGTTATCGCAATAGTTATCGTTGCAAACCTCATTTGCGGTATGCTCATGAAGCGTTATCCGGTCAAGCTTGACCTTACTCCGGATAAGCGCTATGACCTTTCAGATGAGACTATCGGCGTTCTCAAAGACCTCGACAAGGACATTGAGATAACTGTTACAAAGAGCAAGGATTCATTCTCTGCATGGTCTGCACAGTACAAGAATATGTTCTATCAGTACTACGGTCAGAACGTTGATATGCCTTACGAGATAATCCCTGAGATACTCGACAAGTACAGCGTTTACGCTGAGGCAGGCAAGGGAAGCATCACCGTAAAGTACGTTGATGTTAACAAAGATCCTGACGTTGTTGCACGTTTCAGCAAGAACTACAGCGGTGAGATAACTGCTGACAATATGGTATTCAGCTGCGGCGACCGTGTAAAGGTACTTTCACAGTCTGACCTTCTCGGTATGATAACTCCGTCACAGACAAGCACACAGACAAACATCCAGATGACTTTCGCAGGCGAACAGCTCATTACTTCAAACATCATGTCCGTAACTGATGCAAAGCCTGTAAGAGTTGCTATGGCTGTTACTCTCAACGGCAATACTATATTCGATACAACTCATTCAGCTATCGCATCTTCACTTTCAAATTTCCTTATCAGAAGCGGTTATGACTGTACAGATGTGGATATAGCTACAGATGCTCTTTCACCTGATGATTACGATATGCTCGTACTCTGCGCTCCTGGTGTTGACTTCTCAGACGATATCATTTCAAAGTTCAGTGATTTCCTTTACAATAACGGAAACTATGAGAAGAAAATGATATACGTTGCAAGCGCTACTGCTACAAATCTTCCTAAGATAAGCGAGTTCCTCGAAGACTGGAAGATAGAGATAACTGACGAGCAGATATACGATGATACCAATAACGTAATGCTTTCATCAAGCCTGGCTTGTCCTGCACTTCAGATAGGCGACAAGGATTCCGTTGGTACTCTTCCTACTGAAAAGCTCCCTATCGTTGCTCCGTTTGCAAGAAGAATAAACGTTGTAAGCAAGAACAACGAGAGCATAGTCAAGGAAGTTCTCAAGTCATATGACGGTTCTTACCTTGTAAAGGATAAGGAAAAAGGCGATACAGGCGCATTTGATGTAGCTGTTATTTCAAGAAAGGAAACTTCTTCAGGCATTAATGTCTACGGAAGCGACCTCCTTGTTGTAAGCAGTCCTTTCATGTTTGACGATTCTATACTTTCAAACACAAATACCTACAACAATTCAAATGTCTTTACAAACGTTATCAATCAGATGTCCGGCAAGGAAAACGGCGTTATCGTTCCTGCAAAGACTTTCCAGCAGAACAATATCGCTATTGACCAGAAGGGTGCAAGAGTTATCGAGATCATCGTTATCATTGTTATCCCAGCACTTATTGCTGTTGCCGGCGTAACTGTACTGTTAAGGAGAAAGAACAAATGAACAAGACAGCAAAAGGCATTATCGCTCTCACTGCGGTACTGGCGCTGTTGGGCGGAGGCTATGCCGTACTAAGAACTACTGAGCCAAAGGAGGGAGAGGAGAACATCTCCTCTTCATCTGAAGTATCAGATTCAAAGCAGTCTGTTATGATAGTCAGCGATGATATCCCGGCTGACGGTGAGGAGTCTTCTGCTGACCGTGGCTACGATGTCGGCGTTATAAAGGCTGTTACCATAAAGAATAAGGAAGGCGAGCTTCACGTTACCGAAAAGACCAGACAGAGTGAGGATTCCGCTGCAACTTATACACTTGAAGGCTATGACGATGTTGCTATGAAGGATACCATGATAGGTACTCTTGCCAACAGCATCAATGAGCTTTCTTCTATCGACGTTATCGAGGAAAACTGCACTGACCTTGCAAAATTCGGTCTTGATTCTCCGCTTTTTGAGGTAGAGATCGAGTATGAGAGCGGTAAGAAATTAAAGCTCCTTGTGGGCAATGAAGCTCCGGCAGATGACGCCACCTACGTAATGCTTGATGGAAGTGACACAGTCTATACTGTCAGCACTTCAACATTCTCAAACTACGGCAAGAAGGATATCGACTTCGTTGAGACTACGATTCTTGAATCACCTGAGGAAATGCCTGTTGTTAACAGTGTAAGGATACAGCGTGAGGATATGGAAAGCGATATCTTACTTGAATATGACAAGAAGTCAGATGACTCAAAGGTCAGCGGAGGTACTTCTGCTACTCATGTTATGGTCGAGCCGACTTCGGCTTACCTTGCAGTTGAGAAGGCTACGGACATCACTACAGGTATGTTCGGTCTGAGCGCTGAGGAGGTATACTGCGTTCACTGCGGTGACAGTGATATTGCAGAGGCTGGTCTTAAAGAACCATTCTGCACTGTTACTATGAAGTGCGCTGACGGTAATGACTACGTTCTGCTTATGAGCGAGCCTTTCACTGACAGCGAACACGGCAAATGCTGCTATGCTATGCTTGAAGGCGGAAATGTTATATATACTGTAAGCACTGACAAGGCTAAATGGGCTGTCATCCAGCCGGTTGACATCGCTTCAAAGATATTCATTGCTTCGTATGTATGGAATATATCTGACCTTAAAGTTACTGCCGGCAGTGAAAACGGTGAATTCAAGCTTACAAAGAAAACTGATGAGGAAAAGGATTCCTATACTGCTGATGATTTCAGTGCGACATATAAGGACAAGACAATAAGCAGTGAGCGCTTCCGCAAGTTCTACAGCTTCCTTATCAGCGCAAATGCTGAAAACTTCGCTCTTGGGGAGAACGTACCGGATTCAGAACCGCTGGCTTCTGTCGAGTATACCGATTCCTATAACAAGGAGACAGTAAAACTCGATTTCTACAATTATTCATCTATGACCGCTCTTATCGCTGTAAACGGCGAGAGCAAGTTCTTTATCACCAAGTCATACGTTGACACACTCATCAAAAACATCAAATCTATCGAATCAGAAGACGAATTCATCACAACATGGAGCTGATGCAATGCGCCGTCTGGCGCTTATGCATCGGGGAAAAGGGAGGAAATTATATGAATAACAAGTTTTTCACTTACAAAGGTTATCCGCTGGTGAGAAGCGGAAAGCAGATGTACTACGGCTATATGTGCGATCCATACGTAATATATATCCAGATACTCGAAACTAAGAAGTACGAAAATGAGGACTTTATTTCTAAGGCAAGGATCGTTCTTATGAATACAAATGAGAATGCTCCTAAGAAAAACGCTGTATTTGACTGCGGTATCTATGAGGCTCTTGATACAGCAAAGGTATGGCTCGATAAGGCTCTCATGAACTGATTTATCAATTGCAATAACTGTATTTACTTAAAAGCTGCTTTATTTAAGCAGCTTTTTCCTTTATCTGTACAAAAATATTTTGTGGGGATTGTCTAAGTATACAAAGTTTCGTACTGTTAATAAAATGTTATTGAAATATTAACAGGATGATATTATAATGTTTGTGTTGGTATTAATTAAGCTGTTTAGGCAATGTTTAATTAATCGGGAAAATAATGAGGGAATGACAGGAATTGTTCCCTGTCAGACAAATTCTATGGAGGAATGTGAAATGAACAAGTTTGTAAGACGTATGATATCGGCTGTTTCAGCTCTGACTATGGCTGCTGTATCAGTGCCTTTCGCTGCACCTGTAAGTGCTGCTGATACTGCTGTTACTTCTTTTCCGTACACTATCGAGGGCGAGGACTTAGAGGGCGCTGACCTCTGGACTTCTATCTATCAAACAGAGATACCCGGTTACTCCGGAAAGGGCTTCTGGTATCTTACTGCTTCACCGGCTTCATTTGAGGTCACTGTTCCTGAGGACGGTATGTATCAGATCACTGTTCACGGCGCTCAGATACTCGACAAAGGCGCAAGACAGCAGGCTGTCAAGGTCAACGGCGTTAAGTACCTTACTCAGGCGGCTTACTCCGATAAGTGGACAGACTACGATTTCGGCATGGTAAGAATGAACAAGGGCGTGAATACTATCGAGTTCATCAGTGAATACGGCTATATGGCTGTTGATACAGTTACTGTTTCCGAGGCTGATTTCCCTGACCTTAAAAAGGCTACTGACGAGACCTGCGATGCTAAGGCTACTCCTGAGACAAAGGCTCTCATGAAGTACCTCAAGAGCGTTTACGGTGAGAATATCCTCTCCGGTCAACAACAGATATACGGCGGCGGCAATCAGGTGCAGACTACTATCCGCTATGACGAGAACGCTGACAAGTGCGTTGACCAGGACGGCAAAGAATATGCCATTGACAAGGAAAGCTACGATAAGGACGAACAGGGACACAAGTTCCCGTGGCACTGCACCGGCGAGGACGGTCAGGTTTATACCTACAGCACTCAGAACCGTAACTATACCTACAACAACTACGATAACGATGTTAATATAATCTACGACCTCACAGGAAAATATCCTGCAATTCAGGGATTCGACTTCGGAAGCTACTGCCCTTGCTATGCTTGGGATGACGGCGTTGTAGGACGTATGATAGAGTGGACTAATGAAAAGGGCGGTATCTGTACTGCTTCATGGCACGTTAATGTCCCTAAGACTTTAAGCTCATATACTCTCGGTGAACCGCTTGATTTCGGTCTTACTACTTACAGTGAGAATACTGACTTCAAAACTGCTAACTGTATGGTTGAGGGTACTGTTGAATACGAGTACTTCCAGCTCTGTATGAAGAATCTCGCTGCTGAGCTTCTGAAATTACAGGATGCAGGCGTACCTGTTATCTTCCGTCCTTTCCATGAGGCTGAGGGAAATCCGAGCAAGACCGATGATCCGATAGACGGTTCAGGTGCATGGTTCTGGTGGTCAAAGGAAGGCGCTGTAGTTTACAAGCAGCTCTGGGCTTTCTTACAGGACACACTCGAAAATGAGTACGGTCTGCACAACCTCATATGGGAGCAGAACCTCTATACATGGTCTGATGCTTCTGCACAGTGGTACTCAGGCGATGACAGAGTTGATATCGTTGCTTTTGATAAGTACAATACCCAGTACAACCGCCATGACGGTAAGACCTCAGGTCCTAACCTCGATGCCGAGGCTGGTATCTTCTACAAGATAAACGGCTATGTCAAGGGTAATAAAATGGTAGCTATGGCTGAGAACGATTCCGTTCCAAGCATGAACAATATGCTCGTTGAGCACGCTTACTGGCTCTACTTCTGTCCGTGGTACGATTCAGCAGATGCTCGCTTCGTAACAGGTGAGAATTATCAGGATCATGATGAGCTGAAAAAGCTTTACAACAGCGACTACTGCATAACTCTTGATGAGCTTCCGGCTGACCTTTTCAAGGGAAGCAGCGATGCTCCTAAGACAACAACAACTACTACAACTACTCCAGGAAAGGCTTCAACTACTACCACAACTACTACAGTAAAGCCTGGTACAACTACTACATCTTCCGGCAAGACTTCTGCGAAGCTTTTAGGTGATGCAAACCTCGACAATAAGGTAACTGTTGCTGATGCTACAGCTATACTCCAGTCTATCGCTAACAAGGACAAGTACGCTCTCAAACCTGACGGCGCACTCAATGCCGACTGCTTCAATCCTGGCGACGGCGTTACAGCTAAGGACGCTCTCGCTATACAGCAGCTCGATGCTAAGCAGATATCCGAACTTCCGGTTATTGAAAAATAATTTATTTTACCTTTGGGCAGACATTAATTTGTCTGCCCTTTCTCTTTGCGTCAAGCGGGCTTTTCAATTCATAATGCATAATGCATAATTCATAATTGTGGTGTCCCTGTCGGGACAAATTTGAATTGACCAATTGTAGGGAACGCCGCCCTCGGCGTTCCGTTTCCTTAACAATTGTCAACATACAAATAATTATGGATTTATCATAATATTACGGTCAACGATAATAAAAATCATCTTGGTGGTTTGTCGTTGCGGAACGCCGAGGGCGGCGTTCCCTACAATTCTGATTTCTAAGTTCTGAGTTCTGCGTTCTGTTAACCAAATCATGCAAAAACAGTATTATCAGCGCACAGTATCGCCATTCTGCGGATATTCTCCGGCTCGAACTGTATTTCCGTGGTCAGCTTCAGGGCTTCCATGAAAAGTGTCGGGTTGTAGTTTGTCTGAGTACCGGCAGGAAGATGCATGGATATATCAACGGAATTTCCGTTCTTTTCGCATGAGAGCACTTCCATATCCGGCTTTATGTCAACAGTTTTTATGCCCTTTTTAGTCTTTTTCTCAATGAGTATCTCAGGCTGTGCAAGAAGATTCTGTACAGCTTCAAAAAGTCCGTCGGTATCGTCAGAAACGAGTGAAAAAGCGTATTCAGCCTTAGCTATAGCGGTTATCTTCTGCACCTGCTCCGCTACCTTAACAACACGCATACCCTCCGGCATAACGGCGTTCAGGCGGTCACGAACCTCGTCAAACGGCACATCCTCATTGAGGTTGAAGTCCATTATCTCGCAGCTGCTCTCAAATCCGAGCGAGAGAGCAAGCGCAAAGCTGTAGTACGGGTGGGGATTGAATCCCTCGGTGTACCATATCGGCAGGCGTGAACGTCTGAAAGTACGCAGCATACAGCGGTTGAGGTCGAGGTGTGATATATACTTCGCCCTGCCTTTTTTCTCAAATGTAGCTCTTACACGTATCAAAAACATTCCCTCCCAACTTTTTTGTTTACTCCGCAGCCTGAGCATCTCAGACGGCAGTTCGGAGTTGTCTTTGACTGGTGAGCAGTCTTGTTCTCACGTATGAGGAACTCCTTTGAAACGAGGTAATCAAGGTGATCCCACGGGAGTATCTCGTCATACTCAAAGCGTCTGTTGGCGTAGAATGACGGATCAACTCCGCAGTCGCTGAAAGCTTCCATCCACTTGTCAAACTTGTAATGCTCCTCCCAGCTGTCGAACTTGCAGCCTTTCTTCCATGCGGCGTATATTACCTTGCAGAGCCTTCTGTCGCCCTTTGCGAGTATTACTTCGAGCATACTTACATTAGGATCGTGGTAGCTTACCTTTACTTTCTTGGTCTTTACCGAGCTGAGGAGCAGTTCCTGCTTATGCTCTATCATCTCACGGGTATCCTGCGGCTCGAACTGGAAAGGCGTGAACGGCTTTGGTACGAATGTAGCACAGCTTACAGATACCTGAACTCCCCTGCCCTTCGGACGGTTCTCGATGCTGTAGAAAAGGTCAACGATACGCTGAGCAAGGTCTGCTATGCCCTCGATATCTGCATCAGTTTCGGTAGGAAGTCCCATCATGAAGTAGAGCTTTACACTGCTGTAGCCACCCTCGAATGCGATGCGGCAGGTGTTCATTATCTCGTCCTCGGAGACATTCTTGTTTATAACGTCACGAAGTCTCTGTGTACCTCCCTCAGCGGCGAAAGTAAGACCGCTCTTGCGGACTTTCTTTATCTTTTCAAGGAGAGATTCCGAGAAATTGTCCACACGCAGGGACGGGAGCGAGAGATTTATGCGCTCGTTTGCGGTGTAGTCGATAAGCTGAGTGAGCATATGGTCTATATCAGAATGGTCACTTGTACTGAGTGAAGCAAGAGATACCTCGTCATAGCCTGTGTTCTCGCAGAGAGCCTTTGTCTGACGGCATATTGATTCCGTTGACTTCTCACGGAACGGACGGTATATGAATCCAGCCTGACAGAATCTACAGCCACGTATACATCCACGGAGAACTTCTACGGACACTCTGTCGTGGACTATCTCAGTGAAAGGCACTACGAAATTCTCAGGGTAGTATACCTTGTCCATATCCTTTATTATGCGCTTTCTTATCACTTCCGGCGCACCGTCAGAAACGTTCATGCGCTCGATAGTGCCGTCCTCCTTGTACTCGAAGCTGTAGAACTGAGGCACGTATATGCCCTCTATCTGAGTGGCTTTACGCAGAAACTCGATACGTGATGCACCCTGCTTCTTCATTTCGTGGTACAAGTCCATGAGTTCGAGGTTAACTTCCTCACCCTCTCCGAGGATGAATATGTCGAAAAAGTCAGCAAGAGGCTCAGGGTTACAGACACACGGGCCTCCGGCAACGACTATCTGTGTAAGCTCAGGAGTACGGTCTTTTGCGAATATCGGTATTCCTGCGAGGTCGAGCATATTGAGTATGGTCGAGTACGAAAGCTCATACTGCAACGTGAAGCCGATGAAGTCAAAGTCCTTTATCGGATCGAGACTTTCAAGGGCATAGAGCGGTATATCGTTCTTGCGCATTATCTCCTCGAAGTCATTGCCCGGAGCATAACAGCGCTCGCACCAGTAATTCTCACGCTCATTCGTGAGCGAATAGAGTATCTTCATGCCGAGATGCGACATACCTATGTCATATGTATCAGGGAAGCAGAACGCAAACCTTACGTCTACCTTTGACTTGTCCTTGATGACGCTTCCGACTTCTCCGCCGATATAGCGTGAAGGCTTCTGCACTTCAAGAAGGTGCTTTTCAATTTTTTCCTTTAAATTCATATATTCTCCTTTTGGATATTGCTGTAATCTACAGATCCATTTCAGCAAGCTCAGAAACGAGCTTTATGTAAAATTCGGTAATGTCAGAAAAGACTTCACCTGTTTCAGTCTGTTTCACTTTAAGTTTCAGGCGTGTGAGGTCAACTTCGTCACAGTGGGATATCCCACGGAAGCCTGCTCCTGTAAAAGTCCCACGGAAAACACCATGCTTTACCTCGTCAGGAAGAAGAAAACCGTCACTTTTACCGCTGAGCATTCTCACTCCAAGATACGGCACTGTCATGAATATATCACTGAGAGGATTTTTCATGAGAAACGCACAGCTCCGGTAGCATACCCTCTCATCGTCAGGATTTTCTGCATTGAATCTCCTCATGTACGTCTGTGTGAGCTGTTCAAAGCATCGGTAAGTATCAGGGCGTATGTCTCCGCCGATGTACTTGAAAACGTCGGTAACTCCGCCTATAAGCTTCATGAGCGGTTTCGGGAGCTTCATCAGCTTATCCATTACTGCCGAGCCGTTATGAGGAGTGCTTATAGTTGTCAGAGATGCTACCCTGTCTCCCATTTTCAGCGATGATATGACATAACGTACTTCCATACCGCCCTTTGAGTGGGCTATGACATTCACTTTCTCTGCGCCTGTTTCGGCAAGTATGCTATCTATACGCATTGTAAGAAGTCCGGCATTGCGCTCAACAGAAGCATTAGCCTCCTGACCGCCGAAATATACGGCAACTCCGCATTTTCTCAGCGCATCGGGTATTCTTCCCCAGTAGCATATCTTACCGTCACGAAAACCCATTCCGTGTACCAGAAGTACGGGATATTTTAATTTAAGATCCATAATCAAGTCGTTGCGGAACGCCGAGGGCGGCGTTCCCTACAATTGGTTTATGTTAGTTTTCGGGTAAGGCACGGGCGCACGGAATGCGCCCCTACACTAAGTTCTGATTTCTCAGTTCTGCGTTCTGTTATCTGTTATCTGATAGCTGTGTTTTGTCAAATCTCATTGGCAGGAAGTCCGAAAGTTTGAACCAGCCGTTTGAAAGTATAACAGCGAGGTCATTTCCACAAAATTCAGAAAGGACTTGCAGACAAGCTCCGCACGGCGGACACGGCTTTGAGAAGTCGCTGTCGGAACTGCCTGCTATGGCTATAGCCTTGAACTTAGTAACGCCCTCTGATACTGCCTTGAATACTGCTGTACGCTCGGCGCATATCGTGAGGGAATATGACGCATTCTCGATATTGCATCCGGTGTAGACTTTTCCGTTTTCAGCCATGAGTGCAGCGCCCACACGGAAATGCGAGTAGGGACTGTATGAGTTTTCAGCCGCTTTTACAGCAGCCGCAAGAAGCTCCTTATCGGTCATATCACTTACCTCCGCCGACTTTGCGCTTTTTTCCGTCCGGTGTCATGATGTAGGTATTGTCGAGCTGTGCTCTGAGGTTGCCGGTGACTGATGCACGGTACTCGTTCCGGAGCTGTGTCTGCTCGGCTTTTTCGGCTTCGGTAAGTCCCTCAGCCTTTGATTTTCTTGCAAGTTCATTTATACGGTCTATTTTTTTCTGTTCCATAATGCACCTCGGTATAATTCATAATTCATAATTTTCCTGTACTTATTTATTATATCATTCCAAACAGTAAAATGTCAAGAAATATTAATTATATGGAACTCAGAACTCAGAACGCAGAAATCAGAATTGTGTAGGGGCGCATTCCGTGCGCCCGTATGTCAATGCAACGATATACAAACAATATTTGTTTCC
>DEBW01000077.1:44728-46705 GCA_002348905.1 Ruminococcus flavefaciens
ATGTTAAGGCAACATTAATTATGAATTATGCATTATGAATTATGAATTGCCGTGACGGTGGTGTACTCCTAAAAACATCGTCACTATCGTCACGACCGTCACTATCGTCACCGGTAAGCGACCGGAGCGCAATTACGGGGACGCTTGTAAACTCGCTCACCTTATCAGTCGCCCTTACCTATCCCACGCTGGCAAACAAACAGGTCGAATAAACCATTGTAAGCTAATGGCTAACAGCTAAAACTGACAACTAAGCTCTGATATCTGACAGCTAAATTATGCAAGTCTACAAAGTTCAAAAGTGTATCCGCAATAATCAACGGTTTTACATTGAAAATACCCTGATTCTCACCCCATTATGAAGAGCGCTTCTTCAATAATAATTTCGGAGGTAAAATTATGGACAATTATTTAACACCACTGGAGACCGTTAATATGTCAGAGCTTTTCGACAAGGCTTATCTGCCGAAGCCTACCATTATCGAGGGTATGCTCTATGCCGGAACTTATCTGTTTGCCGGCGCTCCTAAGCTGGGCAAGAGCTATTTCATGCTTCAGCTTGCCTATCATGTAAGCATGGGAAAAGACCTGTGGGGATGCAAGGTGAATCCCGGAGCTGTTCTCTATCTTGCTCTTGAAGATGACTTCCGGCGCTTGCAGGACAGACTTTACAGAATGTTCGGGACGGAATCAGCTGCTAACCTGTTTATGGCGACCTCGTCAAATCAGCTCGGCTACGGACTTCTTGAACAGATACAGGTATTTCTGAACGACCACCCTGCCGTTTCTCTTGTGATAGTGGACACTCTGCAAATGGTCAGACAGGAGGATTCTGACAAGTACAGCTACAGCAAGGACTACGATGTCATAAAGGCAATGAAGGAATTTTCTGATGCTAACCGTATATGTCTTATGCTCGTGCATCATACCCGTAAACAGCAGGCTGATGACAAGTTTGAGATGATATCCGGTACTAACGGACTTATGGGAGCTGCGGACGCTGCCTTTCTCATGCACAAGGAGAAGCGCTCATCTGCATCTGCGGTACTGGATATATCAGGCAGAGACCAGCCCGACCAGCGTATATATCTTACCCGTAACCTTGAAACTCTCGCATGGGAGCTTGACCGTGTAGAAGCAAATTGCTATGCTCCGAAGCCTGAACCTGTCCTTGAAGCAATATCAGAGTTCATCACCAGTAAACATCAGGACTGGTCAGGAACAGCAACAGAGCTTATAGAGGAGCTGAAACTTGATATAAAACCGAATGCGCTTTCAGCCAAGCTCAATATAAATGCATCACGCCTGCTAAAGGAGTATAACATATATTATGCATCATCACGGACGAACAGCTCCCGAAAGATAGAGCTTCACCTCATGACCGAGATACTTGGGTGACGATAGTGACGGTCGTGACGATAGTGACGATGTTTTTAGGAGTACACCAACGTCATGGCAATTCATAATTCATAATTAAGTTGTCAGATCTCAGATCTCAGTTGTCAGAATTAGCCGTTAGCTATTAGCCTTTAGCCATTAGCTTTCAGTTCTGCGTTCTAAGTTCTGATTTCTGAGTTCTGAGTTCTCAGTTCTGATTTCTAAGTTCTGCGTTCTGACAACTCAATATGAATTGACAATCCGGATAGTCTGTGTTATAATGTATAATGTATAAATATGCGAGATCATGAAAAGAGGTATTACTTTGGCTAACGAAAAGATAAGAAATTTCTGCATTATTGCTCATATAGACCACGGCAAGTCAACTCTTGCCGACCGTATCCTCGAAAAGACCGAAACTGTCGCTATCCGTGACATGGAAGACCAGCTCCTCGACAATATGGACATCGAGCGTGAACGTGGCATCACTATCAAGGCTCGTGCTGTACGCCTGAAATATACCGCTAAAGACGGCGAGGACTACATCTTCAACCTCATCGACACTCCCGGTCACGTTGACTTCACTGTTGAGGTTGAGCG
>DEBW01000077.1:46751-46949 GCA_002348905.1 Ruminococcus flavefaciens
GACGCTTCTCAGGGCATCGAGGCTCAGACACTTGCCAACACCTACCTTGCTATCGAGCATGACCTTGAAGTCGTACCGGTAGTAAACAAGATAGACCTTCCGTCCGCTGATCCTGAGAGAGTATGCAGCGAGGTTGAAAACGTTATCGGCATACCTGCTATGGACGCTCCACGCATCTCTGCGAAAATGGGCGTAAAC
>DEBW01000077.1:46989-47899 GCA_002348905.1 Ruminococcus flavefaciens
AAATGGGCGTAAACATCGAGGAAGTCCTTGAACGTATAGTTACCGATATCCCTGCTCCTAAGGGTGATTCCGAAAAGCCTCTGAAAGCTCTCATTTTCGACAGCTACTACGATTCCTACAAGGGTGTTATCATATACGTCCGTGTCAAGGAAGGCAGAGTAAAAGTCGGCGACAATATCCGCCTTATGGCTACCGGAGCTGTTTTCAACGTTGTTGAAGCAGGCTTCATGGATGCAACCTCCCTCGTTAACAACGGCTCTCTTGAAGCAGGCGAAGTTGGCTATATTGCGGCATCTATCAAGTCTATCGGAGACACTCAGGTGGGCGATACAGTTACAAATGACGAGTTCCCGTGTGACGAACCGCTCCCAGGCTACAGAAAGGTAAATCCTNNTTACCCTGCTGACGGCGCAAAGTACGGCGACCTGCGTGAAGCTCTCGAAAAATTACAGCTCAACGATGCTTCTCTCTCTTTCGAGCCTGAGACTTCTATCGCTCTCGGATTCGGCTTCCGCTGCGGATTTCTCGGACTTCTCCACATGGAGATAATACAGGAACGCCTTGAACGTGAGTACAACCTCGACCTCATCACAACTGCTCCGTCCGTTATCTACAAGGTAACTTTCACAAACGGCGAAGTGCAGTACATCGACAACCCTACCAACTACCCTGACCCTGCTCTCATTCAGACAGCAGAAGAGCCTATGGTAAAGGCAAGCATCCTTTCTCCGTCCGACTATGTGGGAAATATCATGGAGCTTTGTCAGGACAGACGAGGCGTTTTCAAGGACATGAAATACCTCGATGATACCCGTGTTGAGCTTCACTATGAACTTCCTCTCAACGAGATAGTCTACGACTTCTTTGATGTGCTGAAATCCCGTACAAAGGGCTATGCAAGCTTTGATTA
>DEBW01000077.1:48006-48183 GCA_002348905.1 Ruminococcus flavefaciens
CTTGATATACTCCTCAACGGCGACATCGTGGACGCTCTCAGCTTTATCATACACGCTGACAAGGCTTATGCAAGAGCACGTAAAATAGCTGAAAAATTAAAGGAGAACATCCCACGCCAGCTCTTTGAAGTACCTATACAGGCAGCTATCGGCGGTAAGATAATCGCCCGTGAGACC
>DEBW01000077.1:48289-48921 GCA_002348905.1 Ruminococcus flavefaciens
CTCGAAAAGCAGAAGGAAGGCAAAAAGCGCATGAGACAGCTCGGTACAGTCGAAGTACCACAGGAAGCCTTCATGAGCGTTCTCAAACTCGATTCATGATGCACATTAATTATGCGGAAGGAGAAATTTATGATGCTGAACATATTGATAACTGAACTTTCAGCTTTATTCTTCATAATCAGCGCAGTGTGCGTAATGACCGAGGACGTACCGTCAAAAAAAGCGTCTCAGCGCAATTTTCTCCGCCGTATAAAGATAACTCTGCGAGAAATAAATTTTCCAGTATTTCTAATAATATCGGCAACCGTCATAATGACCGCACTCAAAACGGACAGGCTGAATATGCCGTGTGCGGTGACATCAGTGATATTATTCACAATAGGATACTGTGTGCTGAACGGTTTCCGTATCCTCTGCGGACGTAAGCCTGCACGGAGAAAAAAGGTCATCCCTTTCCTCTGCTGGAACAGGGACACGAAAGAATGTTCAGAGCTTAAAGAGTCAAAGTTACTCAAAGAAGCTGATGAACTTAAAGAAGCGCCCGAACTCAAAGAAGCACCCGAACTTTCAATTCATAATTCATAATTGATGTTGCCTTAACATCCTGTAGGGACGGCGTTCCGCCGTCCGCA
>DEBW01000013.1 GCA_002348905.1 Ruminococcus flavefaciens
TGGTCAAGAGGTTAAGACATCGCCCTTTCACGGCGGAATCATGGGTTCAATTCCCGTACGGGTCACCAAATCAAAAAGCTCAGAAACACTGCTTTTACGCTGTTTCTGAGCTTTTCTTTTTCTCTTGCTGTGAGGGCCCTGCATTATGTTATTAACCACTATCTGAAATACGCTTCCTGCAGTTCTCTCAGGTACAGCCTGAGCACTGAAGGATCGCCAAAGGTCACTGCAACGCCCTGCGAGTATAAATGAGCCTGTTCCCATGCGGTCATGAGTTCTTCTGTAAGTCCCTTGTCAAACCCCAGGATCTCACTTATACGTTCTGTCTGCCCGGCAGGCTTTGTTTTCAGAGCGTGTCCGAATATCTCTGAGATAAAGTAGAGTTTTGCCTCCGTCTCTTCTGCACCGTCATTGACACCTATAAAAGTCGGTCTGTACCAGCATGTGCAGACATCCCGTATGAGTCTGTCCATGCGCCCTGTATCAATGCATACGCCTGCAGCTTCTGCAAAACTGACCATAGCCTCAGCCAGTTTCTCCTTCGGAAGCTTAGTCTTTTCGACGCACAGATAATACTTGAAACTTTTAAACTTCATGTCTGCATCCAGCTCGATACCAACCTGCATAAGCGGTGACTCCTGCATTCCGAGTCCTTCTTTCAGGGCTTTCATACATCTGATGCATTTGTCCGTGATATCAGACGGCACATCAGGAAATTCCTCTGAGATCAGCTTTTCCGCAGTTTCCATGCTGAAAAAATTCCGTAACTGAAGTATCATTCTGTAAGTCGGTGTATAAATAGTACCAGCCTCAGAAAAATCACATATCTTCGCTTCGTAGTTTTCGCAGATGCGCTTAAGCCATCTTTCAAATATCTCTTTTCGCCAGCCCTCGTGTACCTCAAAATCATTCTTTGCTAAATGATAGAGCTTTGAGCGTTCAAAACATCCGTTCTTCAGAGTAAGGCCGATATATTCAAGGGTATCGGTTCCCTTATGTCCGTATTTCAGCGTCGAAGAAACTGCAAATTCGTGCAACGCCATAATAAATTACTCACCAGCCTCGGTTACTTTAGTTTCTTCGGCTTTTTCCACTGTTCCAGCCGTCGTTGTAACTTCTTCAGTATGAGCTGTTCCCTCACTTTCAGCCGCTGTTGTTCCGGCCGGAGCTTCAGTTGTCTCAGTCCCTGTTACTGCAGGATTTATAGCTTCACCCGGATTTGCAAACTTACAGTCTGCAAGAATAACATTGCATTCACCGCCGTCCGAACTGGCAAGAGAAATCCTGAGCCATTCGTACTTCGACATATCTGCACTGAACTGTACAGGTGCCGTCTTTCTGTGTACTTCCTGCTCGAATACAACTTCTCCGTCACCTTCAATTCTGAAAATCGCCTTAGCGTCTTTGTATGATGTATCCTCGCATGCAACAGTGCCGCTCATTACACCGCACGTCTTTCCCAGATAGTATTCCGCACTTGCTGTTTCACTGCTCCAGCTGTTGTCTGCACTAAGTGTAACCAGGCTGCCTGCCATGTACATGTTTCCCGAGCTGTCTTTAAGCTCCACACCTGGATCAATTATTTCGAACCTGTTCTGTTTTGTACATGTCAGATCATAGAGATATAAAGGTTTGACTGCTTCGATATCATTTATCTCCTTTGTGATCCCGTCGTCATCGACTATCCCGTCAGCCTTGTTAAGAAGCTGCAGAGCATAGATATAGTTTTCCTCATCACGTGCTTTCCTGACTTCATCCGTTAAAAATGTCTTAATATAACCTGTAAGATCAGTCTTATCCTTTATTTCATAATTATTTGTGACGTATACTATCTGATCAAGAGCACCGATAACATCACCACGGCTTACATAGTCAGCTGCCATGGAAACAGCCATTGCTGTAACAGCCTTGTTTTCCAGATCATCTGCAGTCGAAGTAAGCTCTTCAGGGAATCCGCTCTTTCTCTTCTGTAAACGTACATAGTCCACAGCACCTGTATACTCATTCTTTTCAATATATTCATCGACCTTTGAAGAGATCTCGTCCTTTAATGAAGAAACAGCCTCATCCTTCATAAGCTGAGCATCTGAGTAGTATCCGTCCTTTTCGATGACCCTGCCGAGATATTCAAGAGTCTGCGTATAATTTCCTGCTTCGTAGTTATTCCGGGCGCTCAAGTAGTTTGCCTTTGAAGCCTTAAGCGACTTGACATCATCAGTAATACCAGTGATGAAAGAAGTTATTTTGTTCACCTTGAGAAGTTCAGCAAAGTCGATGAGCTTTTCAAATTCTTCATAAGTGATCTCATTTTTGGCATAGCTGTCGACATATGTGCTGATACGTGTTTTCATACCTTCTGAAAGTGTATCAAGTTCATTGTTCTTAAGAGTATTTGAATCATAAATACCGAGCGCTGCGTCAAAATCCCTGTTATCAACCTGTTCAAGGATCTTGTTTGCTTCGCCGCATCCTGTAAGACTGAGTGCGATACTCAGCGCAGCTATTCCTGAAGCTATCTTTCTGTTCTTCATTTTTATCCTCCGGTTTATAAATTATCAGGATTATAATTGTTTTTGTATTTATGCTTTAAATTATATCACATAAGATGCAGAAGTTTCAACATATTTCTTGCTGATGCGGAAACTATAGCCAAAGCACTGAATATTGCCGTTTAAAGAACTCCTGATATGTAGATTCTGACGTTATAAACGCTATTTTTTATATTGACTTGATGTGCAAAAAATGATAAAATTTTAGTATAGAGATTATTAGTGAGAGGGGACTAATAAACATGATTTTCATTACCGGAGATGTACACGGCGAATACGATCTCCGAAAGTTCGGAAAGGACGAGTTTCCTGAACAAACCAGACTCACCAAGAACGATTACATGATAATCTGCGGTGATTTCGGATTTCTGTGGGATGAATCCCGGACTGAACGCTACTGGCTGAAGTGGCTGGAGCGCAAGCCGTGGACCACACTGTGGATCGACGGTAATCACGAAAACTACTCACTTCTCGGCCGGTACCGCATAGAGGACTGGAA
>DEBW01000071.1:0-142 GCA_002348905.1 Ruminococcus flavefaciens
TTGCAATAAGAGAAACTCTCGAACTTACAACATTTTTCATCGCATCTGAAATATCAAATCATCAGCTCCTTAAACAACTTGAACTAATGAGCACTATCGACCTGCTTACAGGCGTAAGCAACCGTAATGCAATGAACAACCG
>DEBW01000071.1:227-611 GCA_002348905.1 Ruminococcus flavefaciens
GACCTTAACGGACTTAAACAGGTAAACGACCAAAAAGGACACCTTGCCGGTGATATACTCCTTAAAAATGCTGCTCTCGTCTTACAGCATACTTTCATAGAACATGAAATTTACCGTGCAGGCGGTGATGAGTTCATGGTACTTGTATCTGATATCAGTGAGGAAGAATTTTCGTCTCAGATAGAATCCCTCAAAGCAAACTCACAGAAAGAAGGAAGCGTCAGCTTTGCGATAGGCTGCTGCTGCGACAACGGCAAAAATGACATCCGCTATGATATGAAAATAGCTGACGAAAATATGTACGCTGACAAAGAGCTTTACTACAAGCTGCATCCTGAACGAAAAATAAGATGATAAAAAACAGCCATAGAGAATTTTTCTTCC
>DEBW01000071.1:757-4592 GCA_002348905.1 Ruminococcus flavefaciens
CTGTCCCACACCCTGCCAAAGGCTCTGCCTTTGGAATCCGGCAGGGAGCGAGCCGCCCCCTGCACCCCAGCAATTCTGTATTTTTTTACACTCTCAGCCATAGAGAATTTTTCTTCCCTATGGCTGTAATTTTTATATGAATGCCTGTTTTTTTAGTACGGATGTGATAAGTCTGCCTAAGACTGCAAGATAATTCATGTCAGATACAGACCATTTCTTGAACCTGTCGATATAACAGAAGGATATCATTCCCTTTATCATGCTTTCGTCAGTCATGAGATACTGTACCGCTCCGCCTATATGTTCTTCAGTAAGCTGACGGAATGCCTTGTCGAAGCGTCCTTCAAGCTCGTTTACGTTGTCGATTGCAAAAGTACCGTCGCCGGAAAAATGCTCCATATAATCCCTCTCAAAGAGATAGCCTGCATTTCTTGATACAGCATTTCCGCAGCTGAGTATAAGGCTCATGTCATTTCCGGCAAATACACATATATCATCAAGTCCGAAAACTGTGCGTATCTGTTCAAGAAGTACAGATGCATCCGGTATCCTGCCAAATACCAGACTTTCAGATATGCTTGCCGCAAACATAAGCTTTTCAGACATATCTTTCTGACTGCTCATATATACTATCTTATTCTCAGCATCTTTTTCAACTGCGCCATGCTTTTCTATATCATATATTACATACCTGTTCTGACCTTTCTGCTGTGCGATATACAGAGCTTTGTCAGCCTGCATGAACAATTCGTCGTATTCGCTGCTGTCGATAGGATAAGTAGATATTCCCATTGAACAGGTCAGCCGGAAATTCTCAAAACGGTCGCTGAACATATTCTCGATGTTTGTACGTATAGCCCTAAGTACGCCTCTTAGGTCTTCCTCGTCACGGGTATTCTCCAGTACTATAAGGAAACCTCCGCCGCTGATACGTCCGGCAATGCCTCTTGAACCTATCTGCTTTTTTATTATACCTGCAACCGTGTACACGACCTCATCTCCGAAAAGATGACCGTATCCTGCATTGATGTCTGTAAAATTATCTATGTCGAGAATGACGATATTTACATTATACTGAGGCTTTTCAGCAAGAAGATTCTTGGCAAATGCTGTAACCGTCCGCTTGTTGAGAAGTCCGGACAATGAATCCTTGTTTGCTTCAAGAGCAAGGTTGATGTCCTTTGACTTCTGCCGTGAGCTTATTACGGATATGATACCGCTGACCGTTCTTGACGAAGGATCATCATACCTTGTTATGCCTCTGAACAGGCACATTTCCTTATTTCGTCCAGACGTAAGTATAGACGACTCAAACTCGTGCTCAAACCTGTAAACGCCGTTCTTTATATCACGGCAGAGAGTATTGAAAGTCTCGATGTAGCGTGACTGCACCCATCCGCTGTCAACAGCTTCTTTCTGCCATTTGTCCAGTTCTTCATCTGCAAGCACTATCTCACGGCAGCAGTCAAACATATATATACGTATGTGCCGTGTTACAAAGCTGTACTCAAAGGCAAGGTCTGATACAAGGCTGAGGATATATCTGAACTCGCTGAGACTTCTCTCACGCCTTCTTGAAAGTCCTTCAAGAGAAAATATATCACTGAAATCAATGGAATAGAGCTTTTCGCCGCTGTCAGACGAAAAAAGCTTAACTGACGCTAATATCCACCTGAGAAGTCCGTTCACGCCTGTCATGCGTATTACTGTACGCTGTGTCACACCTGCCGTCACATTTTCCATACATTCAGCAAGCCGTGGGAAATCCTCCTCACAGATAGTACGCTTTATAGAATAAGTAACATCGTTTCCAAAGTAGCTGAAAAAACCTTCGCTTCCGCTCTGAGTGTGAAAGCTTCTGTCAACAACAGCTCTGCCAATGGAGTATAGTTCCTTTCCGGGAGTAAAAATACTTTCGTTCATTTTTTCACCTCTCGAATAAATTTATATAATTATATCATTTTTTCGCCAATAAATCAAGGGTTTTAAAGGAATGACAGTCAATTTATATAGTATAATATTTATATTAATTCACTAAAATTTAACATCATTATGTCGTGACATATATATCTATATGTAGTATAATAATAGTTAGTATTCGTTTTTTATTATTGCTATAATATGTACAGACATATTCAGGAGGTGCGTTACTGCTTCGCAGTTATTATGGAAAAGAAAGAATTTAAACACTACCTTACTATCGCCGGATTGGCTGTGGCGGTCTGCTTTGTGGTCAAGAATTTCTCATTGTTCGCAAAGATAGCTGCAACCGCTTTGAGTGCGGTCTACCCTCTTTTGCTTGGAGTCGTTTTCGCCTACATCATCAACATCATAATGCGCTGGTTTGAAGACCACTACTTCCCTAAAAGCCAGTCAAAACATATCATCGCATCACGACGGCCTGTCTGTCTTGTGCTTTCACTTTTGAGTGCTGCTGCGATACTTGCTCTGGTACTGAATATAATCCTGCCGGAGATAATCAACGCCATAAAGCTTATAAGTATGAAAGTACCTCCGCTGTTCAATGAGGCAAAGGTGAATATCCTGAAAAAGCTCTCGGAATATCCGGAAATACAGCTACAGGCAAACAACATCCTGAGTGAATTTGATGTAAAAGAGCTTGACTGGGCTTCACTTACTGAAAAAGTCTCGTCATTCATACAAAACGGAGTATTCGGTTTTATATCGTCCGCTTTTGGTATCATAGTCACTCTCACAGGTACGATAACGAACTACGTTCTCGCATTTATCTTTGCGATATACCTTCTTCTCAGAAAGCCAAAGCTCCAAAATGACATCAACCGCATACAGCGAGCCTATTTCAGCGATAAATTCAACCGCAGATTCGACCACTTCTGCAAAACTGCTCACCAGTGCTTCCGTAATTTCTTCGTCGGACAGTTCGTGGAAGCTATAATCCTCGGTTCGCTCTGCTTCATAGGCATGACGATACTTAAACTGCCTTACGCCGGAATGAGCGGTGCTCTTGTCGGTGTTACCGCTCTTATCCCTATAGTCGGAGCTTTTATCGGTGCAGGCATCAGCGCTTTCATCATAATGACAGAAAATCCGATGCAGGCTTTGATATTTATTATTTTCCTCATAATTCTTCAGGAGGTCGAGGGAAACCTTATATATCCAAAGGTCGTTGGTGATTCGATAGGTCTGCCGGGAATATGGGTTCTCGCAGCCGTAACAGTCGGCGGAGGTCTTTTCGGAATAGTCGGTATGCTTGTGGGAGTTCCTATGGCGGCTACTATATATAAGCTCTCATTTGATATACTCGAAGCAAGAGAAAAAAAGCTTGGCATACCTGTTCCGGTCGAAGAAAAGGTTATAAAAGATAACAAAAAGCCTAAGAACAAAAACGCTGCTCCAACAAAAAAACATACTCAAAAGAAAAAAAAGAATAAAAAATAATTTCACTCGCCCCGCTGTATTATCATATCAGATATATATAGCGGAGGCGTTTTTTGTTAAGTAGATAATTTTTTACATAGAAATTTTATAGTTTTGTAGCAATATGAAGATTGACAACTTTTAAACAATGTGTTATCATATGTATAGCAAAATAATAAAGGAGTCCTGATAGTATGTTACATTATCTCAAAGAATTTCCAAAAGAGTGGGAAGGCTTTACCGAAGGTCGCTGGAGCAATACTTCTGTAAATGTCCGTGATTTCATCAAGAAGAATTACACTCCATATGACGGTGACGAAAGCTTCCTCGAAGGTCCTACCGAAGCTACAAAAAAGCTTTGGGCTCAGGTAATGGATCTTTCCAAGCAGGAGCGTGAAGCCGGCGGTGTACTTGATATGGATACAAAGATCATATC
>DEBW01000071.1:4679-4913 GCA_002348905.1 Ruminococcus flavefaciens
TTTCAAGCGTTCACTTCAGCCTTTCGGCGGTATCCGTATGGCTCAGCAGGCTTGCAAAGAGTACGGCTACGAAGTAGATCAGGAAGTTGTTGACATCTTCACAAAGTACAGAAAAACTCATAACCAGGGCGTTTTCGACGCTTACACACCTGAAATGCGTCTCGCTCGTCATTCTGCTATTCTCACCGGCCTTCCGGATGCTTACGGCAGAGGACGTATCATCGGCGACTACAG
>DEBW01000071.1:5062-5289 GCA_002348905.1 Ruminococcus flavefaciens
ATCGGCGACTACAGAAGAGTTGCCCTCTATGGTATCGACATACTTATACAGGATAAAAAGCACCAGATCGAAACTTCTCTCGTAAGAATGACTTCTAAGAACATCCGTCTCCGTGAGGAACTTTCTGAGCAGGTTCGTGCTCTCCAGGAACTCAAGGAACTCGGCGCTATCTATGGTTTAGATATTTCCAAGCCAGCTGCTAACGCTAAGGAAGCTGTACAGTGGCT
>DEBW01000093.1 GCA_002348905.1 Ruminococcus flavefaciens
TTATGCTGATCCTAATGCTCATGTTCTGAAATTTGATGTGCCTATGTCGCTTTTTTCATGGGGTGAGCATATAACTGTTCAGCTTTATGAGATAAACGGCGGAAGAACCTCTGTTATTTTCAACAGTGCGTCCAATCTCGGTACAGAGATAGCTGCAAGTTCAAAAAATAAGAAGAATATCCAAAAATTCATTGCGGCAATACCGCAGTATCTTAACACCAATTTGGCGGCAAGATAATAATTGCTCCCGAAGTTTCGGCTTCGGGAGTTTTTGTATAAATATAAGAAAAAGGCTGCCGGAAATGGCAGCCTTAAATATTTCAGAAAAGTATATCCTTGAAACAGAGCTGAGGCTCATGCTTGTCGAAATCCCAGCTATGGTACGAATCACCGTGACAGCGGCACTTTTCGCTGCAAGCGGAACATTTTTCGTTTTCATCGCTGAGGTTCTTGCGGAATATATCAAAATTGTTCTCCCAAACGTCCTTGAAACGGTCACGCAGGATATTTCCACGTATGAACTCAGGACGGCGTTCAAGGTCAAGGCAGCCGGTAATATTTCCGTTAGCCATGATACTTGCAATATAGGTGCCGCAGGTGCAGATGTAGTACCAGTCTCTTACCTCACGCTCGTATTCAAGTCCGAGGTAGTGACTGCATCCGTATGTAACAGGTTCGCCCTTCATACGCATATTTCTGATATACTCGAACATATAGCGGTAATCGTCATCTGTGAGCAGAAGCTCCGGATGCTGTTTTGCACGTCCGATAGGCTCGATATTGATTATACGCCATGAATCAAGATCCATATCATTGAATATTTTGTAAAGCTCATCAAGCTGACCGATGTTTTCGTGAGTTACAACAGTTGTAGCCTGAATTGAATGGAAACCACCCTCACGAATGAGACATTCGATGCCGTTCATAGCCTTTTTCCAGCCGCCCGGAGTGCGTCTGAAAGCATCATGAGTATCTTCAAGACCGTCGATACTTACTGATATCGTACCCATTCCGACTCTTTTAAGCTGTTTTGCAACGCTTTCATCAATGAGAGTAGCGTTGCTTGTCATGCCCCATTTGAAGCCGAGCTGATTAGCAGCAGCCATGATGTCGAAGAAGTCCTTGCGAAGAAGCGGTTCGCCGCCTGTGATGCAGAGCATTTTATTGTCAACGCCGAAGTCACCTTTTATTTCAGCAAGGAATTTAGAATACTGTGAAACTGTAAGCTCTTCGCTTGAAACGTCACCGCAGCTGCTTCCGCAGTGGAGACATCTTTCATTACATCTCATAGTAAGTTCAAGGAAGAGGTTGCGGAGCGTAGGCTTTATCATAAGCCCTGCTCTGTAAGCCTCAAGAGTTTTCATATTATCAATTTTTGTGTTTACGTCAAGCATAAAGAAAAGCTCCTTAGTCTAAATCTATTAGTGAAGGCGGACCATAAACCGGTGCAAAATTAGGTGTAGTAGTTGTAGTAGATGTTTCTCTTTCAGCGAGCATACTGCTTACGACCTGCGGAGGTCCATATACGGTTTGAGTTGTTCTTATAACTTCAGCAACAGGATCAGTAGTAGTCGTTGTAACTATAGGTTCATTCTGAGCTTCTTTGCCGAGTACCTTTGTCTGACCAAGAAGGAATCTGTTAAGTAAAACAAGGTCAGCGATATTGAAGTCACCGTCTTTGTTGACATCGGCGTTCCAAAGAGCTATCTGTGACGGATTCTCTTCAAAAAGAAGCTTTCTCATACGAACAAGGTCAAAAGAGTCAACCTTACCGTCAAGGTAAACATCACCCGGCATAGGTGCAGGGCCGTATACAGCCGCAAATTCTTTCTCTGTTGTAGTGATAATATCTTCCGTGGTCGCAGTCGTTTCGGAGCTTGTGTATTTCTCACGTTCAGCCAAAGCGCTTGAGATAACGTCCGGCGGACCATATAATGGCTCAAATCTCATTGTTGTAGTTGTTTCAGTTGTTGTTTCTGTAAACATCCAGGGCGGTCCGTATACGTCCTGGATAGGTTCTTCGCCCGGATCATATGTTGTTTCAGCAATGACCGGAGGACCATAAACGTCCTGGATAGGCTCTTGCTCAGGATCATAGGCATTAGCGCCCATTGGAACGAGATTAAGAGCTGCCGCAAACATAGCTGCGGTCAATGCGGTCTTATCGGTCTTTTTCATAGCATTTTACTCCCCTCTGTCTTAAAAATAATAGTATAATGCCTGTGTATGTGCCTTAGTTTATGTCATTAGGAGGACCATAGACAAGTTGTATATCTTTTGGTATAGCATCTTCTGAGTCAGTATCAGTGACCGTCGTCTCGGCAGAAGTTTCAGATGTGCTTATCTCTGTAGTTTCTGTCTGTGCAGTCTGGGACGAAGTCTCTGTTGTATCTGCTGTTTCAGGAGGTCCGTATACCTCTTGAACATTCTCGGAAGAAGGCTCATACTGCGGAGGTCCATAAACTGTTTGGAGATCGTCTCCGCCGTTGCAGGATGAAAGGCTTACAGCAGCAGAAAGTACCGCAGCGGTAAGAGCAGTTTTCTTAGTATGCTTCATTCTATCGCCTCCAATGATATATAATATTATAACACTGTCTATACAAATTGTCAATAATTCTGTAAAAATTACTGACGATTTTTTACAAACTGACTTTAAAGGTATTTTTTAAGGTACTTACCGGTATATGACTTTTCACATTCAGCAACTTCTTCGGGAGTACCCTCAGCAACGACAGTACCGCCTCCGTCACCGCCTTCTGGACCGAGGTCGATGATGTGGTCAGCAATTTTTATTACATTGAGATTGTGTTCGATTACGAGGACGGTATTTCCCTGATCTGTAAGCTCCTGCAAAACGTCGATAAGACGGTGTACATCGGCTGTGTGCAGACCTGTAGTAGGCTCGTCGAGGATATATATGGTTCTTCCGGTAGCACGTTTGGAAAGTTCGGTCGAGAGTTTCACTCGCTGAGCTTCGCCGCCGGAAAGAGTTGTAGCAGGCTGACCTATCTTTATATATCCAAGTCCGACATCCTGCAAGGTTTTGAGTTTTTTGGATATCTTCGGTATGTGCTCGAAAAATTCAGCACCCTCATCAACTGTCATTTCCAGTACATCATATATTGACTTGCCCTTGTAGTGGACTTCAAGAGTTTCACGGTTATAGCGCTTGCCCTTGCAGACTTCACACGGTACATAAATATCAGGCAGGAAGTGCATTTCGATTTTGATTATGCCGTCACCCTCGCAGGCTTCACAGCGTCCGCCTTTGACATTGAAGCTGAAACGTCCGCTTGTATAACCATGAGCCTTAGCATCGGGAGTCTGAGCAAAAAGGTCGCGCATATCAGTGAATACTCCGGTATATGTTGCCGGATTTGAGCGTGGAGTTCTGCCGATAGGGGACTGGTCGATGCATATTACCTTGTCAAGCTCATCAAGTCCGTCCATATCTTTGAATTTTCCGGGACGTATCTTTGCCCGGTTAAGCTTTGCGGCGAGATTCTTGTATATTATCTCGTTTACAAGGCTGGACTTTCCGCTTCCTGAAACTCCTGTAACGCAAATGAGCTTTCCGAGCGGTATTGTTACATCAATGTTTTTGAGGTTATGCTCAGAAGCGCCGTGTATAGTAAGGAATTTGCCGTTTCCCTCACGCCTTTTCTGAGGTATCGGTATTACTTTTTTGCCGCTGAGGTACAGTCCTGTTATGGAGTTTTTGCATTTCAGGAGGTTGTCAACAGTACCGGCAAATACTACGTTACCGCCGTTTACGCCTGCGCCTGG
>DEBW01000132.1:0-6153 GCA_002348905.1 Ruminococcus flavefaciens
TCTACTCTAAGGGGATTATATCATTCCGCCGGAGGGGCTTTTTGGACAGGCTGTGTGCCGTCAGAAATGACGGCACTTTTTAATGAAAACTCGATTAAAAAAATACGTTTAATATGAATGTATAAAACAGAACAGCTAACAGGTGATTGATGAGTTTGCAAAGCTATCAGTATCATCATCATTGTCCAAACAGGAAAATTCATCCGGTGAAAAGAATATCCCTGCTCAGGAAAACAACGGTTCTGACAGGAGCGGAATGGATATGCCGGACAAACCTGATGATTCTTCATTCAGCGCATCTATGTCATCAATGCCATTCTATTCCCCTGCTGACTTTGGCACTGAAAGTACGGCGGATAACGCTATTGCTTCGCTTTATGAAAATGCATATTCAGAATATCTCGCTCAGAAAGAAAATCAGGCAAATGCCGTAACAGAACTCAGAGCAGCTGAGAGCCGTTATAAGGAGCTGTCTGCTTCCGTCAACGAATACACATCTTCTATCAAAGAAGCTGAAAATAAAATATCCTCATTAACGAAAGAGATAAGCACTCTTAATACAAATCTTTCCAATTCAAAGAGCAATCTCAACAAGCTCAGGTCAGAGTATAATTCCCTCAACGCTTCATACTCATCAGACCAGCTTGAACTTCAGAAGAAGCTTGATACGGATAAGGCTTCTTACGAAAATGCAGAGTACCACTATCAGATAACCTGCAATACTATCGAGGAGGAACTTGAGGAGAAACAGAAGGCTTATGATACTGCGGAGAAAAATCTCAGCATATTCAGCGATGAACTCTCAGACGGATATATTTACGCTAAACAGGACGGTATGGTCTACTCCCTTAATTATCAGGAAGGCAGAGGCGTAAATGTAAACTCGCCGTATGTATCTTACGTTGATGAAACTGCATACAGCACTGTGGTAGAACTTGACCAGAACGATGTAACTCAGGTGAGCATAGGTGATACAGTCATGATTCAGAAGTGCTGAAGCTGTTCACAAAACTCCACGAAATGGGAAATACCATAGTTATGATAACTCATGACCTCAACGTTGCAAACTGGGCACAAAGGACAGTAAAAATAGTTGACGGAGAGATATTTCAGTAAAGCAATGACCGCAGCTTTTTATCAGGCTGCGGTCATTTTTTGTTATTATTCGCTATGTGGACAGGTTCTTAATAGTTCTCAGCATTCAGCTCAAAATAAGCCTGCGGATGAGCACATACCGGACATATCTCAGGTGCTTGCTCTCCGACTACGATATGTCCGCAGTTGCGGCATTCCCATACCTTTACGGAGCTTTTTTTGAAAACTTCCTGCATTTCAATGTTCTTCAAAAGCGCACGATAACGCTCCTCATGATGCTTTTCGATAGCAGCCACACCTCTGAATTTTTCTGCAAGTTCAGGAAATCCCTCAGCTTCGGCTGTTTTGGCAAATCCCTCGTACATATCAGTCCACTCATAGTTTTCACCAGCGGCAGCATCTTCAAGGTTATCGGCAGTTGAACCTATACCGTTAAGCTCCTTGAACCAGAGTTTTGCGTGTTCTTTTTCGTTTTCGGCAGTTTTCAGAAAAAGTGCAGCTATCTGCTCAAAGCCTTCCTTTTTAGCTTTTGAAGCAAAGTAGGTGTACTTGTTTCTCGCCTCTGATTCGCCTGAGAACGCAGCTCTCAGATTTTTCTCAGTCTGTGTGCCTGCATAGGGATTGTTTTTTTCATTGTTTGCCATAATAATTCCTCCTTTGGCATATTAGTGATCTATTATGTTCTTATATTATGTGCTGTAAAATAAATTTTATGTTATTGAACGTTTGGGATATTGAATTCAAATTCAGAATACTCTGAATCAGGAGAAGTTTTGCATTTTATTTTAAATATACCGTCAAGATAGCTCACAGAGAAATCTTTTCCGTTAGTTGTGTAACTTCCGTCGGCGTTTTCAGTGCAGGTGTATTCATCGCTGAAAGGTCTGTATCCCTGAGAAAGCTCTATCGTACCGATATACTCAAAACGGCTGTAGCGCATTGGTCCTCCGCCGGGATATGTAACGTAGAGGTCTGCTGAATATTCATCTCCGAAACAGTACTGGTCAACCATAAGAGTTTTGCTGTCGTTCATGACATCTATTTCAGTTGCAGAAGTGTTGAACTTCGGGAAATTATCATCAACGTAGAAATCACGGATATATACTTCATCACCGAGATCTTCCGGTGAAGTATATATAATATGCATGAATGAACCGCCTATATCTCCAAAAGGAGATGTAGTCACAGTAGTAAGCTCTATCTTTTTCTCAGTGTCATACTTATACGATGTCATGAGCTGGTGCTTTGAACCGATTATATCATCGTCAACCCATATGTAGGCTGTATGACCATTGAGCTTCAGGTCAAGCTCTTCTATTGCTTCATCAGTCAGGAATCCGTTAAGATATCCGTCAAGCTGCTCCTGTGAATTTATCCACATCGGTTCAGCAGGATAATTTTTTATCATGTCCTTATTTTTTGTTTCACAGAGCATACCAAGATCATATTCTTTGTACTGGAAGTCTTTCTTAGTCTCCCAGCTTCGTTTTGTTTCGACATTTGCCCTGTAGCAAGCTCCCTTAGGAACGACCGCCTGAGTTATATAAACTCCCTCAGATGAGAAGCTTTCTGTTGTTTCACGGTCATATGTGACAGTGATTTTTTGTGGGCTTAGTTCAATTTGCGGAGTTATATGACAATTTTCATTGCTCTGAGCGTAAAGGTCTATAACAAGAGCATTTTTAGCAAAAAAATCTTCGTCATACTTCTTTTTCAGATATCTTTCAACTGCACTGTGGAAATTTCCGCTTACCCATTTATCGAATGCTTTTTTACTTATAAAACATTTATCAGCATTTCCGGCTATTGCCATTTTCCAGCCCTTACTGGTCAGCTCACGGGTATATTCAGAAGTTACTTCAGCTTCTGCATCAGGGTATCTGTATACCCATTTATCATTTTTGGAGTTGTGAAGCTCCCGTGGGATAACGACCTGCAAGAGCTGATATTTATCTTCATATCCGTCATTCATCTCGCCGGGATACGTCTGATAGAACTCAGCATTAAGGGTATCTCCTGAATAATAAACATCTCCGATATTGTTCTTTCCGCCGTTTGGTTCAGGTTCTGATTTAAGAAGGAGAACATTATTTTTGAAAAACTCTTCATCATAGAGTTCAGTATATTTTTTGATATCTTCCTCAGTTGTTGTCGGGACATCAATACATTCGCCGTTTATTGTTACAACATGGAGCGGTGCGAAAAAGTTATAAAGGTCATCCACTGAACTGATAAAAGCTTCATGGCTTTCCTGTTGTACTTCGTTTCCGCCTTGCAGTTCACTGACAACTTTTGTAAATCCGCCGTACTGTTCTGTCAGTTTTTTTCTGAAAAGGCAAAGGTCAAAGCTGTCGGCAGAACCGTCACCGTTAAGGTCAGCATTTACGAAAGCCTGTTCGCTGAGAGTTTCTGCTCCGATGAGGTATCTCTCCATTTTGACCATATCTGCAATGCTGAATTTTTTGTTTAGGTCAACATCTCCCGGAACTGTTACAGACAGCGTAGTTCCGGCATTTGCCGGTAATGCGGTCATTAATGCTGCGGATGTCATTGCAGCAGCAAAAACTGAGAATAATTTCATGTTCACTCCTTCTTTCAAAATATTATTCAGATTTATCCAAAATTCAGTTATTTCACGATCCTGACGTAATACTTCTTGTCATCCTCATGATGAATATATCCGCCGTTTTTAAGCATTACTTTAAGCGAAGCAGGATTATCTCTGTTCACACGAAGATATATCTCTTCTTCCTTTACATTGTCTTTTATCTCGTCGATAAGCATTTTAAGTCCCTGAGAAGCCAATCCTTTTCCACGGTATTCAGGAGCTATGTAGTAACCGATATGTCCGGAGCCTTCTATAAGTGACGGACACAGATAATGACGGAAGTGAAAAGTTCCGACAATGGTTGCATCTTCCCAAAGATAGTATACCGTCTGCGGAACATAACCGTCAGGAAGTCCCTCCCCTTTTGACTGCGATATCATCGTATCAAGAGCAGAATCGAAGTCCTCACGGCTTATATCAGGATAATCATTGATAAAACTGTTTGCATCAGCAGGGATACTCCGCTGAAACAGCCATTCCTTTTCTATGTCTTCATAGTTTGCAGGTTTTAAGTACAGCATATTTACCTCTTTGCATATGAATATTCCAATATCACGGCTTTATTCTGCCAGCCGTCCGTTACAGCGATTTTCCAAGCTGATAAGCCTGTTCCGGATAATCTGTATTCTTTATCATTTCCGGAGTCATACAGTTCACGCCGACTACAGTGCCTGCAATATCCCATTCAAGATATTTCGTCATACCCTTGAATGAAGCAAGAGCACCTTCCGCAGATTCCATACTGTCGTCCGCCATTGCCACCATAAGCACAGCCTTTTTATTACCATGCAGAACAGCATCATTTGCATAGAAACGGTCAATTACAGCTTTGAGCTGTGCGTTTATGTCATAGTAATAGATAGGAGATACAAGTGCAATCACGTCAGCTTCTATCAGATGCGGATTAAGTTCCTGCATATCGTCCTTGAATACACAGACCGGTGTGCCTCCGTGACATTTTTCACAGGCAATACAAGGATGAACTTCCTTATTTGCCGCATCAAAGCGGAATATCTCATGTCCGGCTTCTTCTGCACCTTTTATGAACTGCTCGGCAAGACAGGCAGTTGTTCCGTTCTTATGCGGGCTTCCGGTTATAATTAATACTTTCATTTGAATTTTCCTCCTTTTGGGTTATGGTGTAGATGTTAGATTTGTTTGAATTTATTCAACTTAGAACTTGTTCTCATAGGTGGAGCGAACAGATTTTCGAGCATAATTCAGTAGATATCAAGGAAGAAAAACGCAGGAATACTTTCGTATTTCAAGTTTTTATGACGAAGATATCTGCTGAATTTGCCGAAAAGATGTTTGCTTTATCCTATGAGAACAAGTTCTTAATCATGTCTCTGTTCATTATTACTGAACATTTCGCAGAAACGACCTGCAAAAGCAGGAGGTTCACCGTGAGCGCTCAGGTGAGAGACATCACCGAAAGCAGTTACACGGAAATACGCAATACCTTTACGGCGTTCTTCGGTGCATACCGTCGTTACAGATGTCGGAGCTGCGATAAAGCCGTGCCAGAGAACTACAGGAGATATGCCGAGAAGATGTCCGAGCATCACACATTCAACTCCGAAATGGCAGAATAATGCTATAGTATCTTCATTAGGACGAACCGCTTTATAGCAGTTTCCGCTGCGTTCATATCCATGTTTTGCAAGTAAAGAATCAAGACCTTCCTGCACATATGCGATACCATTTTTCATACCTGCCTCAGACATAACAGGAACGTCAGTCCACTTGTTTTTGTCATAGTATTCCGGAACAGCAGTCCAGTCCTGCGGGAGCATATCCCATGCAATACGCCGCTGACCGTCAGGACCGATGATAAGACAGCGGTCAAATTCGTGAAGCCAGTCGAGAGTTTCTGCTGTACGTCCGCATTTTTTCAAGGTATATCCTGCGGTCGCCTGAGCTCTGCCGAGCGGAGATACATAATAATCGGAGATGTTCATAGGAGCGATACGTCCGGAGAGGAGTTCCGCTTCTCTGTGTCCCTTTGGAGTAAGTGAGTCGATAGTATAATCCGGATCGCCGTGCCTGATAATAAGTATTTTCATAATATACCGCCTTTCTGCGTATTATCGTTTAATCGCCGCTGTCCTGATTTTCATTTTTCTCCGCTCTTTTTTTATGACGGATGACAGCATATATGATTATAAGGACTGCCGAAACTCCCATAGCTATAAGACAGGCGATATTTCCCCAGAAAAGACCTGCAAGTCCTCCAATTGTGATCGGAACAGCTACAACAGCCGTTACTGCTGCAATATGTTTCGTCTGCCCTTTTTTATCCTCGCTTCTCAGCGAAGGCTGGACTTTCATAGGCAAAAGCTTATAGTCGCCTGTGGAGAGCAGCGCAGCATAAAGCAGTACGGCAACACCAAATATAAGCATAAGAACAGAAAATCCATTATCCATATATTTTCCTCCTTTGTTCAGAG
>DEBW01000132.1:6222-6638 GCA_002348905.1 Ruminococcus flavefaciens
GTCATACCGCCGTCAATGCAGATGTTTTCGCCGGTAATGAATCCAGCCTTTTCAGAGCAGAGAAACATCACCATATTGGCGATATCCATAGGATCACCTACACGACCGCACGGCTGCTGACGTGCATCAGCTCCGTCGTACACCTTATAGGATGTATCTATCCAGCCCGGAGAGATAGAGTTCACACGCACTTTACCTGCAAGGCTTATCGCAAGAGTGTGAGTAAGTGCTGATATACCGCCTTTTGCGGCAGTATAGCTCTCAGTCTGCGGCTGACTCATACGGTCACGGGAAGATGAGATGTTTATGATGCTTCCGCCTTTATTGAAGTACGGCGCAAACAGCTTTGAAAGGTAAAACGGAGCAGTCACGCCGACTGACAGCGCATACTGAAATTCCTCATAGCTGCACTCGTC
>DEBW01000132.1:6816-11317 GCA_002348905.1 Ruminococcus flavefaciens
TCCCGTTTGCGCCGCCTGTTACTACGGCTACTTTGTTTTTGAACATTCTTTCACCTTACTCTCAAAAATTCAATTTACAGAGAACGTCAAAGATATAGTTCTCTAAATAATACATTCTATTATTAAAACTTTACATATACCGCATTATTATAATTTATATAATTATACCTCATTTTGAGAAATATTTCAATAGATAACGACAAAAAAGCAAGTATTTTAGTAACAATTCATCCAAAAAACTACATTTTGTAGGTTGACACGAGACAAAACGTTATGATATAATATTTACACCTTTAATAAAACGGAAATAAGGAGGTTTGTAAATGAAAAAAGCAATAACATTTATCACCGCAGCAGCATTATCTCTTTCTGTTACAGCATCACTTCCTGCAACAGCAGCTGAATCAGATTATTTGCTGCACAGCACCTTTGAGGACGGAAAAGACCAGTGGACAGGACGTGGCTCAGCATCAGTCAAGGTTGTATCCGAGATCTCACGTTCCGGAGAAAAATCTCTTATGACAACCGGAAGAGAAGCTGACTGGAACGGTGCTACTATGCCGCTTGGTTCTGAATTCAAGGCTGGACAGTCTTACGCATTCAGCGCCTACGTCATGACTGAGGATACTGAATCACCTGTAACATTTTATCTGACTCTCCAGTATAAAGACGGCGATACTACTGTATACCCTAAGATAGCTGAGGTTACTGCTGAAAAAGGAAAATGGGCACATCTTGAAAACAATGATTTTACCATTCCAAGCGAAGCAACTGATATACAGCTCTACGTGGAGACAGATGAAAGCAAGTGCAATTTCTATGTTGACGAGGTAGTCGGTGCAAAGAGCGGTACAGATATAAGCGAACCTCCGGCAGCTGTCAAAATGAATAAAGGTGATATCAACTACGACGGTGCAATAGATGCATTTGACGTTGTTCTTGCCCGCAAGGGGATCATTGACGGTATAACCGACAAGAGAACACTGAAAGCAGCCGATGCTGACAGCAACAATGTGTTTGAGGTCGCTGACCTTGTTCTCATCAGTGAATTCTGTATGGGAAAAATAAAGGAATTTCCTGTCGTTGAACCTGTTGTTATCCCAGGACAGGTCAAGTACACTATGGAAGAACTCACTGAAAAGACACAGAACGAACTTGTGAACAATGAGCCAAATGACTCACATCAGGAGAAACCAGGTGTCAAGTACGGAACTATTGTAAAGAAAACATATTTCTCCAAAAAGGCTAACAAGAACAAGCCTTATAATATCCTTCTCCCTGCTGATTATGATGAGAGCAAGGAATACCCTGTACTGTATGTGCTCCACGGCTTCTTTGAGAATGAAGACCGTATGATAACCAAGGGCAACGGTGTGATGTACACCCGTCAGATCATCGGAAATGCTATCGCTGCCGGCGAAGCAAAGGATATGATCGTTGTATTCCCGCTTATCTTCACAAGTGCTACAAAGGAAAGCGCTACAGGTTTCGGCGATTCTGCTTCAGTTGAGGGATACAATAACTTCGTTGACGATATCGTTGACAGCCTTATGCCTCACATTGAAGAAAACTACAGTGTCAAGACAGGCAGAGACTACACAGCAGTTACCGGCTTCTCAATGGGCGGTATGGAATCTCTCCAGATCGGCATGAAGTACGGCGACAAGTTCGGTTATGTCGGTGCTATCTGTCCTGCTCCAGGCGGACAAGGTGCATGGAAATGGAACAGCGAAGAAGAAACGCCTCATCTTGTATTCATCACCGGAGGTACTTCTGATGACGTTGTAGGACTTAATACTCCTCAGGGCTACCATGATAACTTTACAAAGAACGGTGTTCCGCACGTATGGCACGTTGTTCAGGGCGGTCACCACGGTGACGATTCTATCCATTCAAGCCTGTATTGCTATGTAAGAGCAGTATTCCAGGCAACTGACTGATGTCACAGTAAGCATAAAATTCAGATCTCCCCTGTTTGTGTTCACACAGCATAAACCGGGGAGATTTTTAAATATCCGAGGAAAAATATACAGCAAATTTACTCTCGCAGACGTAAACGCTGTTGCCGTGACAGCAAACAAGAAAAATCTTGACAATTCAGGTATATTATGCTAAAATAAAGAAAATCAAAAAAGAGAGGTGTCAGGATGAAAAGATAATTTGCTTTTGAATACATGAGAATAATTTTTCAGGCAGTCAATGTACTGTCTTATCATGTTGCCAAAAGTGGATCATCTTTTCATGACCTCTCTTTGTGTGCGTATATTTTGAGAGAGGTACAGTATATCTGTACCTTTTTTCATACTTTCCCGATGTCATGATATTGATGTGAACTGTTTGGCAGCAAACAGTTCTTTTTTTATCGGAGGTATCAATATGTCACAGATAAGCGTAAACGATCTTACTTTTTACTACGAAGGAAGCTTTGATAATATTTTCGAGAACGTTTCCTTCTCCATAGATACTGACTGGAAACTCGGATTTATCGGCAGGAACGGAAAGGGTAAAACTACATTTCTGAATATTCTTATGGATAAATATACCTACAAAGGCTCAATAAGTTCATCCGTTAAATTTGAATACTTCCCCTACCCTGTTACTTCTGAACAGCTTGAGATGTCAGCATCGGAATTTCTTGATGATATCAAGAACAACTGTGAGGAATGGCGTGTGATATGCGAGCTTTCACAGCTGAATGAGGAAGCTGATATACTCTACCGCCCGTTCAATACTCTCAGCCATGGTGAGCGTACAAAGGTACTGCTGGCAATACTCTTTTCCGGAGACAATGACTTTCTTCTCATCGACGAGCCTACAAACCACCTTGACAGCAATGCCCGTGAAACTGTTAAAGAGTATCTCGCATCAAAAAGCGGATTCATACTCGTATCCCATGACCGTGACCTGCTCGACCACTGTATAGACCACGTTCTTGTACTAAACAGAAAAAGCATCGACGTTCAGAACGGCAATTTCTCAGACTGGTGGGAAAATAAACAGCGCAAAGATAAATTTGCAATATCAGAAAATGAAAAGCACAAGAAAGAGATTAAAAAACTGAAACAGGCTGCAAAACGCACCTCAGACTGGGCTGACAAAAGCGAGCGCAGCAAGATCGGCTTCGATCCTATAAAAGAAAACGACCGCTGTATCAGTACCCGCTCATACATCGGTGCTAAGACTAAAAAAATGCAGAGCCGTGTAAAACAAATGGAAAACCGCATAGCTCATGAAATAGAGGAAAAAGAAGGTCTGCTCAATGATATCGAGCGTACAGCCGAACTCAGACTTTCTCCCCTTGTTCATCACAAAAACATACTCGTAAATATCAGGGACTACAGTTTCAGATATAAAAACTCTGATAATGCAGTGCTCAACGGACTGACCTTCGATGTCAGAAAGGGCGACAGAATTGCTCTCGCAGGTCATAACGGATGCGGAAAGTCAACTCTTATCAAGCGCATACTTCAAAACACCGGCATTGACACTGAACTTGGAGAATTTACCGAAAACGGCATATGTGAAACTGCTTCCGGACTTATAATATCCTACATATGTCAGGACACTTCTTTTCTTAAAGGCAGTATCTTGAACTTCTGCGAGGAAAAAGGGCTCGACAGGACAATGTTCGGCGCACTTCTCAGACAGCTTGACCTTGAACGTGTTCAGTTCACAAAGAATATGGAAAACTTTTCAGAGGGACAGAAGAAAAAAGTCCTCATAGCATCAAGTCTGCTCACCCCTGCACATTTATACGTATGGGACGAACCGCTGAACTACATCGACGTATTTTCACGTATGCAGATCGAAAAACTGCTTACCGAGTATCAGCCGACCATGATATTTGTTGAACATGATGTACGTTTTCGTGAAGAAATTGCTAACAAAACAGTTAAGCTGTAGGTTAATTATTTAATAGTATTATATTCATTTCTTACAACATTCAACATATTTTTTTGTAATATAAACATTCAGAAAGTGAACTATATTCTCACTTTTGGGGTTGTGTTAACAAAATATTAAGTATATAATTATCTTATCTTAACAAGGAGGATAATCAAATGAATGTTAATGTTGTAAAAAGGCTGACCTCTATCAGTCTTTCAGCAGTTCTGCTGGCGGGAACTGCTGCCTTTCCTACGCCGGAGCTGGCATCAGAAGCAGCTGACATAAACATTTACAATTTCTCAATCGGTGATGTGACTATGACAGATCCCTACAGTGTCAATGCCTTCAACAAAGAGATAAAATACCTTCTCTCTTTTGATGACAACAGACTTCTTGCAGGTTTCCGTGAGAATGCAGGTCTTAACACCTTCGGTGCAAAGCGATACGGTGGCTGGGAAAACACCAATATCGCAGGTCACTCAGTAGGTCATTACCTCACCGCTATCGCTCAGGCTTATCAGAATCCTAATCTGACTTCTGACCAGAAAGCTGCTCTTGAAAAGAAGATGAAGAATCTTATCGACGGACTTCGTGAATGTCAGAAAAATTCTAA
>DEBW01000132.1:11348-11760 GCA_002348905.1 Ruminococcus flavefaciens
TCGGTCTCATATGGGCTGCAAGCCACAAAAGCGGTACAAGCGTTGAGGTGCAGTTTGACAACGTTGAAGCAGGAAAGTCAAATATCATCAGCGAAGCATGGGTTCCGTGGTATACTATGCATAAGCTCATGGCCGGAATTGTTGACGTTTACAATGCTACAGGCTACGGACCGGCTAAGGATCTGGGTTCTGACCTCGGCGACTGGGTGTACAACCGCTGCAAGAGCTGGAACGAACAGAAGCACAACACTGTTCTCTCGATTGAGTACGGCGGCATGAACGACTGTATGTACGAACTCTACCTTATCACAGGCAAGGACAACCATGCAGTTGCAGCCCACTACTTTGACGAAACAAGACTTCATGAAGCTGTTCTTAAAGGCGGAGCAAACGTCCTCAACGGCAAGCACGC
>DEBW01000132.1:12048-12242 GCA_002348905.1 Ruminococcus flavefaciens
CTCAGCCGTGAACTCTTCAAGATAACCGGCGACAGCAAGTACATGGACTTCTACGAGGGTACTTACTATAACTCCATCCTCTCCTCTCAGAACCCTGAAACCGGTATGACTACCTATTTCCAGCCAATGGCTACAGGTTACTTTAAAGTTTACAGCTCACAGTTCGACCATTTCTGGTGCTGTACCGGAAGCGG